>NZ_JBFANH010000011.1:0-55012 GCF_040674755.1 Nocardia sp. NPDC049737
GCGCGACCGGGCATGCGGGGGACGATGGTGCGACAGCTCACGACGGTGCGACCGCGCGTGCGGGTGCCGATGGCGGGACGGCGCGTGCAGGTGATGGCGGTGCGATGGCTCATGCCGGTGATGGCGGCGCGACCGGGCATGCGGGGGACGATGGTGCGACAGCTCACGACGGTGCGACCGCGCGTGCGGGTGACGACGGTGCGGGGGATGAGGGCGGAACCGCCCACGCGGGTGATGACGGTGCGGCGGCGCGTGCCGGTGATGAAGGTGCGGCGGCGCGTGCGGGTGACGATGGTGCGACCGCGCGTGCGGGGGATGACAGTTCCTCGGCTGCGCGGGCCGACGCCGCGGATGCTTCCACGAACACGCAGCGCGCAGGTGATGCAACGACGGATGGGCACTCGGCGGATGGTGGAGTCGACCAGTCGAGCACGCGGAATTCGGCGGCGGGAACCGGATCGGATGGTGCCGTCCGACCCGCCGGAGAGTCCGCGAGCCATTCGGATCACTCTGCGGTACAGACGAATTCGACTGCCGAGTCCAACAGCGCTGGCGACCGCACGGGGGTGGGAGCGCACGAGGGGCAGAACCGGTTCGATACCGGTATCCGGGCCGACCCGACCCCGGCGGGTGCGGAACATACTCCGAACGCGACTGCCGACGGTTCGCACGTCTCCGCTGATAATGCGGCTACGCAGGCTGGCGCTGCCGCAGCCTCGACCTCGCTCCAAACCGGCTCTGCTCCTGCACATTCCGGAACGCCAGCGGCGCATTCCGCACCGGACGCGCGCAACGCGGCACCATCCGCACCGCGCACGACCTCAACGCCCGACATGCGCCCCGGCGCAACCCCCAACACCGAAACATCCCGCGGCGAGCTGTTCCGCCCACAGTCGACCACCGAACCCCGCACCACAGACCCGCGGACCGCTGCCCCTTCTACCGCGGATGCACGCACTACAGCCGATGGCCGCCCGGGCCCGGACCGATTCCGCACCGGCACCAGCGATACGCACTCCGGATCCACACCGGGCCGCACCCCCGAAACCCGCGCAGGCGCACCCCAATCCGTCCCCCACACCCCTACCGCCGAGCCCGTAGCGGGCCCACAAGCAGAACCAGCCCCCATCCACGCCGAAGCTCACGCCGACAGCAACACCCCCGTCCGCCCCAACAGCGACCCCACCGCGCGTCTGGACAGTGCTAGTGCCGTGCGACCTGATGAAGCTGCCACAGGACGCCCCGACACCGACCCCACCGTGCCTCCCGGCAGCAATAGTGCTGCGCGCCCCGACAATGACATTCCCGTGCGGTCCGACAGCGATAGCACGGCGCGTTCGGACAGCGGTAATGCCGTGCGCCCCGACAGCACCAATGGATTCCCGCGAGATGGCGAGAGCCCGCTGCGGCTGGACGGCGACGGCGGTGTGCGAGGCGCGAGCGACAGCGTTGCGCGGCCAGAGGGTGATGGTGCGGTACGGCCCGACAGCGATAGCCCGGTGCGCCCGGACGGCGATCGCTCTATGCGGCCAGAGGGTGCGGATGCCGTTCGTTCTGATGATGACGGTATGGCGCGCCCTGAGGGGGATAGTGCGCTGCGGCCCGATGGGGAGGGTGCCGTACGGCCTGACGGTGGTGTTGTGCGTCCTGGGGACGAGGGCGACGGTGTTGTGCGGTCTGAGCGGGACGGTATGGCGCGCCCTGAGGGGGATAGTGCGCTGCGGCCCGATGGGGAGGGTGCCGTACGTCCGAGTGATGGGGCCGCTGTGCGTCCCAGCGACGCGAGCCCTGCGCGTCCGAGTGACGACGGCACCGCGCGTCCGAGTGACGACAGCACCACCCGTCCCATTGATGAGGGTGCCGTCCGCGCCGACAAAGACGCTCCAGTGCGCTCCGAACCTTCCGACATCCAGCATGCGATGGATCCGGCGGCAGGGGACGTAGCGCATCGGACTGGGGCCGATGTCGAGGCACATCGTGCGGATGGCACGGATGCAGAGCGGCGGGATGTCGAGGCGCGACGGGAGGCGGCGCGGCAGCGGGCTGAATCTCTTGATCCCGCAGTGGCTTTCGTGCCGCAGCCGGTGGCCGAACCGCATCGGACCGCGGAGGATTCGTCTGCGGACAGGACGCGTGAAGGTGCGGAAACTCAGCATCGGCGAGGGGGTGATGAGCGGCGAGTTCCGGAGCGGAATCGTGGTCGGTGTGCGGAGTTGTCGCTGCGGTTGATCAAGGCGCTTACCAGGAGTTCGGCGATCAGGTTGCCCGAGCGGGTGATCGGGCTGGACGGTATGACGGCCGCGGAGGTGCAGACGGCTGCGGGTGGGCAGTTGCGTTCGTATGGGGATCATGCCGAGATCGCGCGGCTGTTGCTTTCCATGCCGGAGGGGTCCTCGGCGCTGGTTGTCGATGAATACAGCGGTCCGGTCGACAGGTACAACGTCGGCGCGCACGCGTATGTGTTGGTGCACGAGAACGGTGGGATCGTGGTGCGCGATCCGGGGGCGGGCCGGATCGAAGGCTTCCCGCCGACGGTGCCGCGCGAACTCCGTGGCACATACGCGATTGCCTTCGACCCAGCCGGAAAGCCGTTGCATCCCAGCGCTTCCGTGCATCCGCTCGCGACCGATCCTGAGGCACGCATCGGCCGCTCGCTGGATGCGCAGCCCGATCAGGTCCGTGAACTGCTGCGCCAGACCGACACCGGGCGCCGTATCGCGGCGAGCTTCGACAACAGTCCCGTGCGCGACGGATTCGAGCCGTCCGCGGGCGACGGCCGAGCCGGGGAATTCCGGCGGCGCGAACTGACGGCTATCGCATACACCTCGGGTGCCGATCATGTCCAGCAGGCACTCACGCTGGCCCATGAGTCCGTGCACGCCGAACGGTACGTCCAGGGCCGGACCGGTGACGTCCGGGCGATGCCACGCGACGAATTCGTGCGCACCATGGTCGATGAGGAGGCCGCGGCAACGGGGCGCCGGTTCCAATTGACCCAGGAATTCCGGGATCTCGGTCACGACATCGCGGTGCACCCGTTCGAAGCGACCTACACCGCCGCCTACGATCGCGCCGCCGCCGAACTGTCGAGCGATTCGTCGCTGACCCCGGCCGAGATCCGCCGGGCCGCACACGAGGTCGCAGTCGACGCGCTGCGCCAGGAAATCGCAACCCACGAGTGGCGAAACGGCAAGAACTACACCGATTACTACGGTGACGCCTGGGATCGTGTGCATGCGTCCAGCGCCGAACTCCCTTCGGGCGCAAGGATGCACGACACCACCGCGGATGTCGCCGAAGACATGCGTACCGCGGCGCTGGCCCGCGAGTCGGCCTTCCGCGATCTGCGCAGCACCTCGGAAGAACTCGCTAGGCGCGCGGCGGCCCTCGGCCTGGATCCCACCCTCGCCAGACAGCCGCTACAGCGTCAGATCACCGACCGTATGCAGCGCATCACGAATGAACTTGCCGGACACGATGTTCCGCTCGAGCGACAAGCCGAACTGCGTACCGCAGTACACGATCTACGCACCCTCGCCGACCTGGCCGACCAGCGTCAGCACGCGCAGGCAACCTACGATCGCCGTGCCGACCAGGTGGCAGATGCGGCGATCAGAGAGGTCCTCACCCAACACCTGCGCGCCAACCCCAATGCGCGAATGCTCAGCGAGCACATCGTGCATGTTCCTGGGGAACCAGACCGTCTCGTCATCGCCTCCGGCACCGATGACCACCAGCGCGTGCTGCGCGAGGCGCAGCAGCGCTCGGAGATCCGCGAACTGCTCGAACGGCCGGAGGTCGTGCGCGAGCACCTGAATGTGGACGCCGACCAGGTCGGCCGCATCAGGGTCGAGCCCATCGACGAGCCGTCACCCGACCAGTTCGATCGCGCCACCGATCTCACCCCACTGGACCGTGCGGGCGCGGCGGCTCAGGAACGAATCGCACGGATTCGGGAACAGTTGCGCGAAACCGAAATCGGCCGTTGGGCTGACGGGGTGCTCACCCGTCACGATGTCGATATCGTGCACGAGTCCGGCGCCGACGACCGCTACTACCCGAGCCGCCGCACCCTAGCCCTGGATGTCGGCGCCTCCGATGCGGCGCAGATGGCCGCCCTGGTGCACGGCGCCATCCACGTCGAATTGGCGCATACTCGTGAGACTCCCGGCGGTGCGCAGGAACGCATGCGCCTACCGCGCGAGGAGTACGTCGCGCGCATGCTCGACGAGGAGACCCGGGCGCACGCGCTGGAAATCGTTGCCGCGAAACAACTCAGGGCCGGTGGACACGATCTCGCGGAAACTCCGCTGGAGCGGACCTACACCGTGGCCTACAACGAAGCCCGCACCCGAGCCCACGAAGAGAATCTCGAAGCGCCGGCATCAGAACTCGATCGAATCGCCAATGACGCGGGCTTGGATGCCATCGGCCCCGAGGTGGCTCGGCATCGTCCCGAGCATTCGACCGAAACCCATGCCGAGTTCTACGGCCATGCTTGGGATGACGCGCACGGCATCCGCTCGTTCGACGATATCGTCCGCTCTGCCATCGCTTCCGGTGAACGTTCGGTCACGGTGCTCAGTGAGGGTTCCTCGGTCCATGCCGCCAGGAAGGTCGAGCTGGTCACCTTCAACGATGGCACCGAGCTGATTCGCAAGACGGTCATGAATCCGCGCCATGCCGTCGCCGAGCGGTTGGCGTCGCTGCTCGGCCGCACCATCGGCGCGAATGTGCCCGAGGTGTTCCACGCCAAATCCAATGTCGTCTACATGGAAAAGCTGGCGGGACGTGTTGCGGCCGAACGGCATCCGCAGTTCTCCGATGTGCATGAGCTCGGTTACGCCGATACCGTCGCAGGTCGTGCGCTCGGTCTGCTGGACGCGCTGATCCGGATTCCTGATCGCGATGGACAGGGCTGGATGATCGGCTCGCAGCGCGAGGTGTTCGGTATCGACCACAGTCGTGGTTTCGAGGAGAGCGACGCAGCACGAAATGCCTTGAGCCCGTTCGCCGAACACTTCTTGCGCCGTAACGGCGAGGAAATCGAGGTCATCGACCACCATCTGCCGCGCGCGGTCGTCGATGCCATCACCGCACGCGTCGCCGCACTGCGACCGGAGTTCGATAAGCACGGTCGCGGCGAGTGGCACGACACGGTAATGACACGCCTGGCCGAAATCCGAGCGCATGCCAGCGATCTGCCGCCAGAACATGTCGATATCGGAGTGCGGCCGGAGGATTCGAGCAGGCACAACGAAGACTTCGACGACCGCCCGAACGCGTACACCAATCGGTACGGCGGCGACAACCAGCATGGCATCCACGGTTGGGTCGATGCGGACGGCATACTGCGCGTGGCGGTGCGGGTGGGCGACGGCACGCCGACCCGGCGCGAAATGTTCCGAGACATGATGCGCGAGCTCGGCCATCAAGTGACCGAGATTCGCGCCGAATGGAATGCCGACGATCGGGTCCGGGACAACCTCGACACCTTCAATGCCGGTGTGCAGGAGCTGTACCTCACTCCGGAAGAGGCGGCGCGCAACACATTCACCGGCAAGCTGGCCGGCGAACTCGGCTTCACCGAGGTGAGTTTCGATCACGATGCGATGCGCGGTCGACCGGGCGAATACGAGAAGGTCGTCGCGCATTTCAGCAGGCCGGAGACCACGGCCGGCCCCGAAGCGCCGGGCGATGGGGCAGATTCCCCCGAATTCCGGCCGACGACAGACGGTTCCGAACCGGACGCGGGAGCCTGGCAGGTCCGGCTGCGGGATATGACCGGCACTCCGGTATGGGAACTGCTGGGACGCAGCGAAACCGGACGCGAGGCGGCCGATGCATTGCGGGCGGCGAGTGTTGCGGTGCGCTTCGAAGATGGCCGGCCGGATTCGTTCAACGGCCGAACCATGGACGCCTCCGTCGACACCCATGACCGCAGCCAGCCCGCCCAGGCGGAGGCGCTGATACGTGCGGCGGTGCTCGCCGACGCCGTGCTGTCCGGTCGAGTCGAGGTGGATCCTGCACGAATTCGCGCCTCCGATCGGACGGATTACGTTGACGCACAGCTGCGTACGGAAGCCGAGGCGCTCGGCAGGCAGGCCGAATTCCGCCGTGAGCTGGGTGCTGCCGGATATCCGGAAACCGCCCCGACGACGCACGATGTTGCGGATTCGGCCTACACCCGCGCCTTGCATGAGCAATATCTGACTGCCCGCGATGCTGCCGTGGCCGCCGCGGATCCGGCGCTGGGCGAGCACGAACTGCGCCGAATCGGCCGCGAGGCGGGCATTGATGCGCTGCTGTCCGGTGATATGTTCGACTCGCCGCTCTATCCGAGCGAGGGTGCGAGTCTGCGAGACACGCACGGCGGCGTCTGGGACGCCCACCAACATCCGGACGGAATGCACGTGCCGACGTCGGCGGAATCAGCACGGGAACTGCAGCGTTTGGTCCGCGAACATGCCGCGCTCACGCGGGAGCTGCGCACGGTTGAAGGCGATTGGGATCGAGCGGTCCGACGGCTCGGCGCCTTCGATCCCGAAACGCATCGCGGCGACCGGGATCTCTTCGAGCGCGGCCGACAGGCGGTGGCGGACAATAGAATCCGGCATGCGAGTAGTGCGGGAATGAATTCCGTGCGCACCGCGCAGGTGCGCGCGCTGGCCGAGGTGACCCGTCAGCATGCGGAGGTCGAGGCGCAGCGTAACCGTCTGCTCGATGAGATCGCGGCCCAGGTCGGCCAGGAAGTGCTGGGTCCGGAAGTCCGTGCGGGGCAGTGGGTTGACGACCGCGTTGCGGTGCTGCCCGGTGAGCCGCTGCGGGTGATCGTGGTCGATGCTCGCGGTGATCATGCCGCGATATCTCGCGCTGCCGCGGATCGAGGCAGCGATCTGCACCGCGCCATCCGCTACGGCGATGCGGTTGCCGAGCGGGTCCGCGTCAGCGTGGACGGCTCCGGAGCCGTCCAGGTGCGGCGTGAGCCGGTGGATCTGCGCGCCGCCTGGGTCGAGGCCGCGGCAGCGGATGTGCGCGCGGAGGCAGAGCACCTGGTGGCACCGCGACCGCCGGACGAACCCGCTGCGGCATTGCCGGACCAGTCGATGGTCGACACCGCACAGGTGGCGTCGGACCGGCTGCAGCGCATCCTCAGGAGCAACGAGCTCGGACGGTGGGCGACCGAGGTACTGGCCGGACACGGGGTGGAGATCCGCTTCGGACTCGACGTGGATTCGAGTCTGTACGACGGCAGACAGCAGCGCGGTGTCGATGTCGGATACGACCCGGCCTCGAATACCTTGCTGCTCGGCCTGACCGATGCACCTGCCGTGCATGCGGCGGAGGCGATCCGGGCGGCATATCTGGCCGAACAGCTCGGCAACGGTCCGCTCGAGCGATTCACCCTCGGGCGCGACGAATACGTCGATCTGATGCTGGATCGGGAGGCGGTGGCACAGGCCAGAGCCTTCGAATTCGACCGGTGGCGGCAGTTCGGGACCGAGGCGTCACCGGCTCCGGAAACCCTGCTGTCCAAGGCATATAAGGACGCTTTCGAACAGGCCGAGCAGCAAGCGTTGCGGGCCTACCGCGACAACCGCGAGATCACCGACAGCATGATCGATGCGGCCGCCCATCATGCCGCCACCCGTGAAGTGCGAAATCGATTGGTGGAGTTGGGTCCTCGCGTCGACGGCGGTGACCTCGCCGCGTTCTATCGCGCCCAGTGGGACAGCGCGCACGCAATCACGCGCGCGCCCGGCGAAGGCCCGCCCGCGCACCACACCGACACCCCGGCGATCCGGGACCAGCGCAGCCGCCAGTATGTGGTGGAAATCGAATCCCTTCGCCTGCTGCGTGATTCGGGTCGATTCGTGCCGGTCGGTCCGGCCGAACGCGCTTACACCGACGCCTACGACCGCGCCTATCAGCGTGCGGAGCGGGCCGCGGCTCGGTCGAATGATTCGGCGATCCGGCCGGAGCGGGCGGCTTACGAAGCCGGGCGCGAAGCGCTGCGCAAGTACATCGACAAGGTCGGTCTGGAACCCGCCGAGGTCGCCTTCGATGTTGCTCGGCACGCCGACGACAACCTCGACGACTATCGCCCCTGGTCGGATACGACCGACCCCGAAACCGGACATCCGGCTGATGAGAACCCGTCGCCGCGCCCGATGAGTATTGAGGAAGCCGCGGACCGTGTGCGTCGCGCCCTCGACAATGAACTCACCCAGGATCCGGGCGGGACCCGGCTCACCGACCGCGTCGCCCAATTTCCGGGTCACCAGCCGGTGGGACGCGGACGTCTGGTGGTGGCGGCACCAGAGGGCCAGCACATGGACGCGCTGCGCGAACTGGCCGCGACGCATCCGGAATACACCAGTGTGCTGTGGGACGGCACGCAACGAATCGAATACCTGCAAGTGGGGCCGGGTTCCGATGGTCTGCACGATGCCCGGTTCATTGCGGCCGACGCAGCCGAGGGACCCTACCGTCGCCCGACCGAAGACGAGGCGGCCACCGAACTACTCGCGCACTACCTGCGCTACCGCGCCGCCCGACAGACGGATCTCGGCTTCGATGCGTGGGTGCGTCAGCTCGGCCCGGATTCCTTCAACACCAGAGAGAACGCGTCCCCGAGCCTCGAAGGCAGACTCCGTCTGGACTTCATGGCACGTGGCTACGAGTTGGCCGAGGCGGATCCATCCATCAGCGAGCCGCATCCGGCGGAGGTGGCCCGTCGCCTGCTGACGCGCCAGGTGGCGATGCCGGAATCCGCCGATGCGGCGGGGCGGGAACGTCGCTGGCCGCAGTTCCATCCAACCGAGGTGCGGACGCGGGCCTGGGACTTCCCGGTCACGCTGCAGTCCGATGGCAACGGCGGCTGGCGGGTGGCGCCGCCCACTGGAGACGGCAGTGCGGGCGATGTGCTGGCCAGACAGTTCCAGGGCATGTCCGATACCGATCCCGGGCGCCTCGGGGAACGCATCAAACGAATACTTCTCGACGGTTCAGCCGATCTGAACGATCACAGCGCGCCGAAGGGCCTGCTGCGCAGGATCACCGACCGGCTGTCGTTCGGAAACCGCTCGGGCGAAGGCGATTCCGCGCCACGCCCGATCGATCGGCCACGGCCCGGTGATGATTCGTTCGACGCACCGGAGTTCCCACCGACACATCCGGACGACGGCGCGCAGCAGCGGCGGGCCCAGCAGCAGCGACAAGACGTACTGGATCGGTTGGCGGCCGAGAATACGCAGGCGGTGCGCGAGCGCGATGAAGCAAGGGCCGCAGGCGATCCGGCGCGCATCGCACGCGCCGAGGAGCGGGTCGCGCGACTCGACGAGGCGATGGCCATCGCACGCCAGCGCGATGCGTTGCTGCGGGCCGGGGCGATTCCGGTGACCGATCGGGTCGGTGTGGTGCCAGGTGAGCCCGCGCGTGTGTTCATCGTCGGCTGGGGCGACGGCGATCCGGTGCGCGTGCTGGACGCTGCGGCCGCCCAACACCCGCAGCTCGCTGAGTTGCGGGCCGAACCCGGCACGGTCGTGCGCGAGCTGCGGATCGGTGCGCAGGGCGAGACACGGGTGCTGCGCATCGATGATCCGGCGGCGCAGCATGAGGTCGCACGACCCGCCGAAGCCGGTGGCGGGGGTAAGAAGCCGCCGTCCGAGCCTCCTGTCCCCGCCGGGACACCCGACGACCCGGATCATTCGCGAAACGAGAACTCCGGCAATGGATCCGAGGGTCGGTCGGTCGCTCCGTCGAATCGGGACGAGCCGCGCCGCATCGTCATCGATGCGAATGGCGAACAGGTGCCGCTACAGGTACGGCTCGACGATGAGGGCAGCTGGCGGGTCGAAGCTTCCGAAGCATCCGTAACACCCGCTCGCCCAGCAGATTCCGAGCTTCCCGAGAAGAAATCGCCGCTGCGCCGAGCCTGGGAGCGGATTCGGGCGAGGATGCGCGTGCGTGGTTACGTGGGCGACTACCCGAAATACCCGTCGGGTTCGGGTGAGGACCGCCGCGGCCAGAACGCGCTGAAGGATGGCGTCGAACATGCACCCGACCTCTTCGAATCGCATCCACACGCGCCTCATCCGCCGCCGGCGACACCCGGCCACGAAACCGTCGCTCGACCGGCCCCGGAGAGTGAAGGCGAGGGACTCAATATGGCCCGAATCGCCAAGGAGGGCTGGACCGCGTGGCGCAATCGGGAGCATCTGCCGATCCTGAACAGGCTCTCCGGTCGGATTCGGGATGTGGCAGGCGATTTCGTGGTGCCACGCACACCCGATGGCGAGGAATATCGATTCTGGGTGAGCGATGCCGATCCGGATCTGGTGCGTCAGACCGTCACCGAACTGCTCGAGGTCGAGGCCATCGCACCGGAAGAGGCTCGAGCGGTGCTGGAAGAAGCCCTGGCGGTGGCCGATTCGGAACAGCGGCAGCGGATCATCGATGACCTGGAGAACTTCGGTCTGATCTCGGACGAGGAGGCCAGAACACTCGAACACGAGCCGACTCATCCGGAGCCGAGCACCGAAATCGACGGTCCGCCACCGGAAGACGAATCGCTCACCGATAAGGCGCACCGACTCGGTTTCGATCTGCCCGACGAAAGTCCGGAAACCATTCGCCGGGTTCTCGACGAGCAGCAATACCGGACGATGCGTGAGGCGGCCGCGATCGCGGGCCTAGCGGAGGCGGCCGATCGGTTCAACGAGGAGCTCACGCGCCCGTACGTCAACGCCGATCTGTTTGGTGACTCGGGTCCCGAGCTGCATGGTCGGCAGCCGGTGGCGGGCGAAATCGAGGATCCTGATACTCGGCGGGTCGATGAGGACGAGGACTACTACGACGAGGACGATCCGACCGGCGCGCCCGGCCCCAAGTGGGGCGTGCCCGATGCCACGGGCCGTCCGGTGCCGCCGGCCGATCAGCTGAGCATTTTCGATGACAACCCGATGGGCCGCTTCCTGACGGAGCTGATCAGGGCCTTCGATGGCCATCCCGGGCTACAGAACTTCCGGCCGGTCGGCAATGGCGCCGACCCGCTGCGCGAATGGGGCGATATCGGAGACGGCCAGGAACTGGGTCGCGACCAGGGACCGCGGGTGTTCTTCGAGCACGCCCTGCGCCGCGACCAACTCCGCGACGAGGCGTCCACCTGGGCGCAGATGTTCGGCCTCGACCTCAACGATGTGAACCCGCGCAATCTCGATGCCACCCTGAACAGGCTGTGGGCCGAGCACGACGCGCGCGCCGCCGGGGTCGCCGAATTCGCCGAGGCCGCGGAACCGCATCTGCGTGCCGCGCAGCAGGAGCCCGTCGGTGAGATCCATGGTGATCAGGTCGCGCGCGTGCCCGTCGGGGAGGGCGCGCCGGACCGGTTGGTGGTGATCAACGGGCCGCTGGACCGGGCGGATGCGCTGGCCAGGGCGCTCGCCAGTGATCCGGCATTGGCCGATGCGCTCGAGCGTGGCGAGGTCGAACTCGATTACCGCAACGCGCGCACGGATCGCATGGGGCAGATTCATCTGGATCCGGTCGAAACACCCGAGGTATACCACCATCGGGAGACGATCGATGGCCGCGAGTTGGTCGTCACGATGGTGCGTGACAACGACGGGCACTGGCGGGCCGTGCAGGCCCCTGTCGAGGAGACGGCCACCCATTCGCCTGCCGATACCCCACCTCGCACTCGCGCTGAGATAGCCGCCGAAATCGTCGATCTGGCAAAGGAATTCGGGCTCGGGCCAGAGGCGCTGCATCCGGATCGGTTGGCGCAGACCATTGCGGAACTGAAGCTGGCCAATGCATTGCGTGCCGGTCAGATCGAGGCGCTGGCCGACTTCGCGCGCACCATGAGCGAGATCGAGAACTTCAACGATATCGGTGATGCGCGGGGGCAACTGGCGCACCGGCTCGACATTCCGGAGTCGGAGCTGACGCCGCAGCGGGTCGCGGCGGCGCTCGCCGATCCGGAATGGCGCAGCGCACGGCGTGAGCAGCAGTTCAAGGACCTGGCCGATTACGCCAAGCAGTTACGCGATATCGATCTCGGCGCGGTGAACGCGGCACGCGATCGCTTGGCGGCACAGCTCGGCCTGAACAGCTCGGAACTGTTGCAGCCGCCGAAGATTCGGATCGCCGAGGACGGGGAGATCCTGCGCGGATTGGATGCGAACGGGCTGGATCCAGCGAAGTTGCGCAAGGTGGTCGCGGGTCTCGAGAGCGAAGGCAAGCACGATCAGGTGGTCGACGCGCTCATCGAATATGCGCGTGCGCTGATCGATGTCGATCCGTATTCCGATGTGCCGCGTGGTGATCTGTCCGCCGATCCGCGAGCAGCTGGCGAACCGCCTGTCCATGAACTGGCTCGCGTGCAGGCGTTGCGCGACATCGTCGCCGAAGCAATGCGATCCGGGGATGCGCTCGATCTCGGGAAGGTACTCGCGGACCATCCAGGCCGTGCCGACGGTGCATCCGGGGAGGAGCGTGGGCGGCCCGAACCGAATCGAGACTGGGCTCGACTCGTCGGTGTCGATATCGCCGGTGCGGACGATGCGACCTTCCGTAAGGTGTACGAGGCCTACCGCGATGGAAAGATCGAGAAGCACGAGGGGCTGAGTCCGGCCGAGCTGACCGCGGAGCTCGCCCGCATGCGTGCGGAAATCCAAACGCGCGCTGAGCAAATCAGGGACCTCGCCGCCTTGCTCGACGAATTCTACTCTGCCCCTGAGGAATTGACCACGCCCGGCACCACCGCTGCCGATCGGGCGCCGAGGGTCGGCGGGCCGGACGATGACGGGCCGGGACCCGAGCCTGCCGGCCCTGATGACCCGGGATCGGGCGGCGCAGCCGATCCAGACACCCAGCCGGATACCCGTTCGGACTGGAAGCGGCAGATGGATGCCGAACAGGACGAGTGGAACGCGCGCATGCACGCGGAGCTCGACGAGTGGGTCGCCAAAATGCGCGCGGAAGAGAGTGCGCCGCAGAGCAATTCCGGCGATCCGCAGTCGCGGATAGACGAAGCGTTCAAGCGTGAGTCGACGGCGGCGGAACAGGCTTTCGGTCGTCGGGATCAAGAGGCCGAGGCCGAACATCAGGCGCTGATGGACCATCTCGACGAGTTGATGCGTAGGCTCGAGCAGCGCTTCGGGGATGCCGATGATTCGCAAGAGGCTGTGCGGGATTCGGCTGGGTCGCTGATCGATGATGCATTGGCTCGTGAGTCGGCAGCCGCCGAGGAGGCTTTTCGTCGTCGGGATGAACAGGCCGAGGCAGAACATCAGGCGCTGATGGACCATCTCGACGACTTGCTGCACAGGCTCGAGGAACGCGTTGGGGATGTCGACGATTCGCAAGAGGCTGTGCCGGAACCGGATTCGGCCGATTCCGAACCGCCCATCGACGATGCGTCAGCCCGTGAGTCGGAAGGGGCTGACGACTCGATCCAACAGGATGAAGAGGCCGAGTATCGAGCGTTGATCGATCAACTCGATGAGTTGGTGCGTCGGCTCGATGGAGGTTCGGAAGAACCGCCGCGGTCTGGTGATGGGCCGGATGAGGATGGGCCCGAGCCAGCGGCATCGCCGTCCGGACCGCCGCACGATCCGCCGGACAGTCCGGCGTCCGGTGCGAAACCGATCCCGGAGTCGTCCGAGCCACCGCCCGCCGATGAGCCTGTTCTCGTTCGCTTCGACGACGATCCGAATGGCGTGGAGCCCGTGCTTCCGGAGGAGCCCGGTGAGCCCACCGACCCGGTGCAGCGAATCGAACAGGCCCATCAGCGTGCCGAGGCCGGATTCGATGAACTGCAACGTCGCATCGATGCCTGGCACGAGGAAGCTCTGCGGCAGAACGAGCTGCGCCATGAGCAAGCACTCCGCGCACTCATGGATTCCGCTCCACCGCCACCGTCGGACGCGTCCAGACCCGATCCGATATCGGACCATGCTGTCGGACCGGATCGCCCGAGTCGACCGGCAGACGGCGAAGCCCTCGACCCGGTACAGCGAATCGAACAGGCACTCCAGCGTGCAGAAGCTGGGTTCGATGAATTGCAACGTCGCATCGATGCCTGGCATGAGGATGCGTTGCGAGAGAACCAGCGGCGGTATGAGGAGGCCATCGACTCGCTGAGTGAGCCGGAGCCACCAGTATGGCGCGACGACTCATCGACTCAGGAGGGCGGAACTCAGCCGCATGATGTCGAGCAACCTGATTCAGCGACCGCGCGATATTCGGACGACGGCAACTCTGATCCGGTCCGGCGGATCGAGGAAGCATGGCAGCGCGCCGAGGCCGGATTCGATGAGCTACAGCGGCGGATCGACGCATGGCATGCGGAGGCGCTGGCAGCGAACGCACGTCGATTCGATGAGGCCATGCGTGCCTCGGCTGACCCGCAACCGCCCCGTTCTGATGCGCTGACCGCGGATCCGGCTGCGCGACAGGGTGATCCGGCACGCGAGATCGAAGAGATCAAGCAACGCGCCGCCGCTGGCTTCGACGATTTGCAGCGGCGCATCGATGCGTGGCATGCGCAGGCACTTGCGGCGAACCAGCGACGGCACGAAGAAGCCCTCCGCGCGCTGGACGACCGGTCGCGACCGGACGATGGTGCTGACCACGGTGATCCGCTGCGCAAGCTCGATGAGCTTCGCCAGCGTGCTGAGTCCGCTCTGGATGAGTTGCAGCAACGGATCGATACGTGGCACGAAGAGGCATTAGCGGCGAATCAGCGCAGATTCGACGAATTCAACCGATGGTTGAATTCGACTGTTTCGGAGTCGGATAACTCCGATGCAAGTGGTTCTGCGCTGCAGCCTGACCAGGCCGAAGCGGGTCCAGCGGATGGCCGGGAGTCCCCAGCGGGTCGGCAGGGTTCGGCATCGGTGGTGGATGAGGCGTCGCGAGCAGGGCGGCAAGACGGTTCCGTCTCGGGTCCAATCGGGGAGTCCCCAGCGGGTCGGCAGGGTTCGGCATCGGCGGTGGGCGATGAGTCGCGGGCGAGTCGGCCAGGTGATTCGGCCCCAGGGGTAGGAGAGTCGTCTGATCGGCGGCGGGCTTCGGTGCAGGAGGGACGAGAGGAGGCGAGCGAGCGGCCCGGTGGTGAGCCTGGGGACGTGCGGGTGTGGCCGCTCGCTGTGCCGGAGGAGGCGGGGCAGTCGGGTGCGCCGCAGGACGGTGGGGGATCACAGCATCCGCCGCAGGAGCCGCCGAGCCCAGGGCAACCGGAACCGGGCGAGCCTGGTTCGGGCGGTTGGCCGCAGGATGGGCCCTCGCGGGTGCACGAACCTGTCACGTCGGAATTGCGTGATGCGCTGCCCGGTTCGACCGCGCGGATCGCGCAGACCACGGCGGCCCGCCAGGCCATGGAACCCGGCGTCGCCGAAGGTGCCAGGCGGCTCGGAATCAACCCCGACGGTTTGAGCCCACACGAAATACAGCGTGCTGTAAACAATTTGGTGGATGCGGCGGAAGATCACGTTGCCGAGCTACACGATCGGGAACACGTCCCGAGCCATGAGATGGTGCAGTATTTTGCCGATCTTCGGGCCGCCGAACAACATGCCGCCGAGGTCAGGGATGCGGCCAGCGCGTATCAGGCCGAGCTGCGCCGCTACCTCCACGCGGTGGGGGAGGAGAACGTGGCCCGGCAGCGCGCCGCCGTGCTCGCGTCCCGTGACGTGCTGGCCGGGGAACAAGCGCATATGGTCGCCGAGGGCGTCGGAATCGCACCTGATGGGCAACGTGTGGTGGTCGCGTCGCCGTCGTCGGCACCCGAGCAGGTCATGCCCGCGGAGGTCCGCCGACAGCTGGCCGATCAGGGCGTCCAGGTCGACTACCTGCACGTCGTGGTCGACGAATCCGGAGTCATCACCGTCGCCCCGATCCGGCCGCCCGACGAAGGGACGGCACCCACTCGCCCCACCGGTCCACCCGAGACACCAGGTTCGGGTTCCGCAGCGGCGACGAAACATGGGGCTGCGCAGTCGGAGTCGACACACCAGGCATCGCCCGAGCAACCACGCGTCGATACAGATGGACCGATGCGATCCATGCCGGAAGGGCGGGGTGCGAATGCGGGTGGTTTGGATCCGACCCGATCTGTGCCAGAAACACGAGACGCCGATGCTTCGGAGCAGGATTCCGGAGTCACGCTCGACGGTGCACAGCGATCGGACGGTCTGACCTCCGAGGTCCGGGCCGAACTCGAGCGATTGCGCGCGGAACGGGCCGGGGCCGTTGCCCATCGCGAGGAACTGCGCGACCTGCGCCGAGTTCGCGCCGAAGGACTGCCAGTTGACATCGCGCAGGACCTGCGACCAGGTCTACCGCTGGAGACGACCCTCGAAGACCTGCGCAACCAGACCATGCTGGTCCATGAGCAGGCCGAGCGCCATGCGCGGATCGACGCACTAGAGCGCGCAGCCAACGAATTCAACCGCGCCGAGGCCGAAGTGGCTCGCCTCGATGAGGCGATCGCGACGCTCGAACTATCCGGAACACCGGAGGCCGTACACGCCACATTGGTGCGGGAACGTGCGGCCATGGCCGCCGAATGCGAGTTCTGGCGGGCCAAGCGCAATGACCGCGCCGAACGATTCGATATTCGCGATCCCGATCACGCACTGAATCAGGACAACCTGGAGCCGACCCTGCGGCGTCTCAGCGGCGATATCGTCGGCACCAGGGACATCGCCGGCACCGGCGACGAAACATCGAGGCCAGAGCCGGAATTGGTGGGCTCGGCCGAACGCACCCAGCGCGAGAACAACATCTTCAAGCTGCAAGACGCGGCCGAACGCTTCAACGAAGCCGATTCCGCACTCGCTGAATTGGATCGGCGCATTGCCGCGCTGGAAGGTGTGGATGTCATCGCACACCAGCCACTTTCGGAGGAGACACGCGCCGAGCTCGATCGGCTCGGTGCCGAACGCGCCACCGAAGTGCTCGCGCGTAAACCATGGCGCGGGATGTGCGATGACCTGGCCGACCGGCTCGGCGTGAACCGAGACGCATTGGGCCCCGGGGAAATCGACCAGACCCTACGAGATGCCGCGAACCGTCTCGAGCCGACCGAGGAGAACACCAGACAACTGCACCTGCTGCGCGAGGCCGCCGACCGAGTCAACCAGGCGGACAACAGAATCGGACGCATCCAGGATCAGATGGCCGAACTGGCCGGAGCCTGTCGCGACGTCTTCGCCGCGGAAGGTGCCAGGGCGATCACCGATCGCGTCGGCCTCGTCGAAGGCGAACATCCGCGGATCATTGTGGTAGCTCCGCGCGGCACGTTGGAGCATCCGCGCGCTGGTCACGACGCTGCACTCGCCGATGCGGTCCGACGCAATTCCGCAGTGGCACAGGCGATGACCCGACCCGAAACGCGGATCGAATATCGCGACATCATCGCCGAGCGCGAGATGCCGGTGCGCATCGGCGAACTCGCGCCACCGCGGCGCGACTATCTCACCGCGGGCTGGCGCGAGGGCGACCCCGGCTTGCACCTCACCCGATGGCAGGATGGCAATGGCGACTGGCATCCGGTCGATCCGACCCGCCCGGATTGGACGACCAACCGCCAAGGTGCCCGGGTGCCAAAGGCATTCGAGCCGCGCGTACTTCCGGAAGGCGTCAGCGGTTGGGCGGTCGATCCGTTCCAGTCGTCCATTGTCGACCCCTTCCTGGATCCGCCACACGGCGCGATCGATGAGGAACTGCTGCCGCGAATCCCCGGCATGGACCCACTCGATCCGGGTGTGCCCACCTTCGAACCGCCGATGGCGGGCGTGTTCTACAACACCATGCGCATCGTCCTCGAATCGGCGAAACTGTCCGGATTCACCTGGTACAGCGATAAGGACCATCCGGGTCGCATCAGTCCGGGATTCAAGGGGCATCCCTACTTCCGTCCGCGCGCGGCCGATGTGCAGCCGATGGCGCGGGAATGGGATCCACAGGATCGGGTGCCCGATCGCGGCGAGTTGTCGGAGGAATACAAACAGCGCCAACGCGATCAAGAAGCGGCGTGGGCGCGCGTGCAGGACTGGGCCGACACCGAATACCAGCGATTCCGCGCCGACGACAGCGATATCGACAGCATCGTCGAACACCTTGCTGCGCACCCGGAGGCCGAAGGTGCGGCGCGTGCCGTGCGGGCCGCGGAAATCGTCGATCAGATCGCCCGCAGACTCGACAGCTCCGGCGTCCTCGACCCGATCGCCGATGCGCTCGCCGGGCACCTGCGAAACGAACAGTCAGGTGACGCGAGACGATTGGTCGACGACCTTTGTGACCGGCTCGGCAACCTCGGTGCCGACCGCGCCGAATTGACCGGATTGGTTGCCGACCGACTCGACAACTCGACCCCCGCCTTTACCCATGCGGAGATCGAGCAGATCAAGAACCACCTCATGCGCGATCCGCATCTGGTGCACGACCCGAACGACGGCATCCTCCGTCGCCGATCGCTCGACGCCGTAGCCGATGTCGCCGAAGCCTGGAACCGCCTGATCGCGGGTAACCCACTGCCACAAGACATTCTGCTTCTACAAGACGCCCTCGCCGAATCGAACTACCTGCACCACAACCCGATCGCCGCCTGGCACGACGCCAACCAACACGCCATCCGCATCGGCTTCGACTGGAACGCCAACCGCCCACCCCGCACCGACTGGCGCACCAAAATCCCCTACGCCCCACCCCGAGTAGACCACCAACCGCACCTCCCCCCACCGTCGGCTCCGGACGCCCCCGTCGCCCTCCCCCCGACCCCAACCAACGAACTCCTGCAACCGGCACCGCCCGAAACCCCCGAACAGCCCTCACCTTCCGACCGCGCAGCGCAATCGCATACCACGGAAGTGCCTGAGATCAGCGAAGATTCGGTCCCGACACGGCCGTTGACCACAGACGGCCACTCGACCACCGACCCCGACCCGCAGCACGATCACGATCTGCCGGACACGGCCGGACCCGATCGCGCCGACTCGTCCGATGCCGCGGCCTACGGTGTTCGTGACGATGAATCGTCCGCACCCGAGTTGCCTCTGGTGCACGAAGATTCGGAGCCCACTGCGCCACAGGTCGTCGACGACCAGTCGGCCACCGACCCGGGTCTACGGCCCGGGCAGGATGTGCAATCTTCCGATGGGGCGACGCGTCCCGAGCAGGGAGGCGACGAGGAATCCTCTGAGGGGGCAATGCGTCCGGGATCGGAGAATGGCGAGGAGTCGTCTGCGGGGCAGGCGCGGGACGGGCGCACGGGTGAGAAGGAATCATCCGGCGGTGCCTCGCGTGGTCGCGTTGGAGATGGGGAGTCGGCCGGGGATAGCGGGGGGCGCGGTCGCAACGAGCGCGAGGGTGGGGCCCGATCGAACCGGGGTGGGCAGAAGCCTCCGGAGGGGCGGTCGGATTCGGGTGGTTCGGAGCCGCCGTCGCTGCCCGGCTCGATGCTGCGGTCCCATATTCCGCATCCACCCAGGCTGAACCACGAGTACGAGATGCCTGATCCGCCGAATAGGGCACCGTTCCATCCGACGTGGCCGCTGCCGAAGCAGCCGCCCGAACCCCCGAAGCCACCGCACCCACCGAAGCCTCCGCACCCACCGAAGCCTCCGCACCCACCGAAGCCTCCGCACACGCCGAAGCCTCCGCACACGCCGAAGCCTCCGCACACGCCGAAGCCTCCGTTGCCGCCGCATCAGCCGATGCCGCCAAAACCACCGGTACCCCCGAAGCCTCCGCTTCCGCCTACACCACCGGTGCCACCGACTCTTCCGGTGCCGCCGACTACGCCGGTGCCTCGGTTCCCGCCGCCGACGCCGGAACCTCCGGTGCCCCCGACCACGCCTGTGCCGCCGCCGACTCCGCCGGAACCTGCGGTGCCGCCGCCGACGCCGGTGCCTCCGTTCCCGCCGACCCCGCCCGAACCCCCGAAGCCGCCGCACACGCCGAAACCGCCGCACACGCCGAAGCCTCCGTTGCCGCCGCACCAGCCGATGCCGCCAAAACCACCGGTACCCCCGAAGCCTCCGCTTCCGCCCACACCACCGGTGCCACCGACTCTTCCGGTGCCCCCGACCACGCCTGTGCCGCCGCCGACTCCGACTCCGCCGGAACCTGCGGTGCCGCCGCCGACGCCGGTGGCTCCGTTCCCGCCCACGACGCCGGAATCTCCGCTGCCCCCGACCACGTCAGTGCCTGCGTTCCCACCGACGACACCGGAACCTCCGTTCCCGCCGACCACGCTGGAACCTGCCGTGCCGCCAACCGCACCGGTACCTCCGTTCCCGCTGGAACCGCCGGAACCCCCAACATTTCCACCCCACGACCCAACGACACCTTCGCACGACCGGATGCACCCACCGTCCGCCGACAACCAGACGGATCCCCAGCCCCGCCCGGGTACCCCCATGCCCGCATCGCCAACCGACCAGCACCAACCTGGCGCGCCACGCTCCAGTTGGCCCGACGCAGCCCGTCAACCGATCAACCCCGTTGCTCCGCAACAAGACCCGACCGCACAAACATCATTCCCGCCGAGCGCACCCCCACCGATCGGCGCACCATCATCACCCGCCCGAAACCGCCAAGGCGCCAACGGCCACCGCAACCGCCCATCCCAGAATGGCAACAGCACAACTCTTTTCGTCCAACCCTTCTCTGGCTTCGGTGTCCCCGCACACTTCGATCCGGAAACCGGTGCACTCCAAGCCGTCGGCGGTGGAATCGGCCCACAACTCGGCGTATATGGCGATCTCGGTGACACGCCGGTCGTCTTCTATCGCGACTCCTCCGGCCTCGCCTTACGTATCGGCGACCACACCATCGACCTCGACAGCCCCGTCGTCGCCACCGAATGGGAACCCGTCGAGAACCGCCGAACCCGCTTCGCCGTCACAGCTTCCGGCACCATGGTCTGCCAACTCCTGTACCGCTCCCTCCCACCCGAACTCGACCTGGGCCGCCTGATCCACGACGTCTGCGCCACCCCCACCCGCCGCACCCAAATCTTCACCCGTTGACAAACGCGCATTCGATGGTGGCAGCCAATATTTGGGTCCGGGGTGTATTCGCGCAGGTGGGCCAGCTAATCCGCCTGCGGTACCGCACAATTGGGTACAGATGAAGGTCTGCCGAAGGAAGTCATGAATACGCGCAAGCTCTTGCTGGTGTCATTGGTGTCCGTGCCGCTGTTGACAGCCGGTTGCTCACACCAGAATTCGAAGTCGATCTCGCAGGCCGTGCCGCATCCGCCCGCCGCGCACGATGCCGCGCGGGTGCCGGCCGGTCCGGGCCCGTCGGGGACCTATACGGTGCAGCCCCAACCGGCCGAGGGCAGCTGCCATTTCGGCAAGTCCGCCAGCGGGCAGCCGCTTCCGGATCCGGCGTGCACTCCGGGCGCGACCAACCCCAAGGTCACCGCGGATACGTTGGGCAGCACCATCTGCGCGGGCGGCTACACCTCCTCGATCCGCCCGCCGGCCAACATCACCAACCGGGAGAAGGACGCCAACGCGAAGTCCTACGGCTACACCGGCCCGCTGCACGACGCCGAATACGACCACCTGGTCTCGCTGGAACTCGGCGGCGACCCCAATGATCCGCACAACCTGTGGGTGGAGCCGCCCTCCCCCGGCCACAAGCCCGGTGCCGGACCCAACAACCCGAAGGACACCGTCGAGAACCAGCTGCATTCGCTGATCTGCTCGGGCAAGGTGGCGCTGACCGATGCCCAGGACGCCATCGTCGCCGACTGGACCACCGCGCTGTCCACCGTCGGTCATCCCGACGGAAAGTGATGGTCAGCGCGCCGGCCCGCTAGGGGCGAACGGCGGTGACCAGGCTGATCAGACCGGACGGACCCTCGTTCGGGTCCGTGCTCAGCTCAGGCTGCCCTTGGGTACGCAGGTAGTCGCGCAGTCCGATGCGGTCGGCGGTCCAGTCGTGGTCGGTGAACCATTCGGCGGTGTCGGTGCGTGGATCGTTGTAGATCAGGCTGAACCACTCGGCGCGTTCGCGGTCGTTGTCGTCGGAGTGCGCTGCCATCGCCGCCACGGCCTCGGCCGGCAGCGGGTCCATCTGCTCGACGGCCACCCAGCTGCCCGGGGCGCTGAGCGAGTCGATGGTCTCGAACAGCCGATTCTGGGCTTCCGCGGGCAGGTAGATCAGCAGGCCCTCGGCCAGCCAGGCCGTCGGCGTCAGTGGATCGAAGCCGTGCTCGCGCAGGGGCACCGGCCAGTTCGCGCGCAGGTCCACCGGCACTTCGCGGCGGTCGGCGTGCGGCTGGTCGCCGTGGGCTGATAGTGCTTCGCGCTTGAACTCCAGCACCTGCGGACGGTCGAGTTCGAACAGCACGGTGCCCTCGGGCCAGGACAGCCGGTACGCGCGGGCATCCAGGCCTGCGGCCAGGATCACCACCTGCCGAACTCCGGCGGTCGTGGCGGCCCGGAAATAGTCGTCGAAATACTTGGTCCTGGCGAGCTGATGCTGCTGGAAATCCTGGCCGAATCCGGGTTGTGACAGCGGATGGTCCGGCAGTTCGCCGTCCAGCAACGCCGCCCACTCTTCGCCGGCGGCGCGCACGAAGACCTCTGCGAGCGGATCGACAGCCAGCGCGCCGGGCCGCCGTCCGGCCAGGGCCCGGGCCGCGGCGACGAAGATCGCAGTCGAACCGACGCTGGTATTGATGTCCCAGCTATCTCCCTCGGTGCGCATGATCGCCAACGTACTCGCCGAACCTCGGGAAATCACGGCACCGGATTACTGCCTGCCGCGGAATGCAATCGGCACCCGTCCAACGCCCATAGCGACTGCTGAAGCTGTTTGCGCAGCTATTCCCTCAGGGATGGTTAAGCCGTGGACTTTCGTGAATCGCGTGTCGCGGCGCTGTGCCAGGATAGGGGCGGTAAATAGCTCGGGCACTGTGCGTGCGTTCCGATGCGCGGTGCGCGGATGAGGGAGATTGCGGCGACGTGACCACACCTGATGGCCAAGCACCCGGCGACAAGTCGAATGAAGAGTCGATCCCGGATCACGAGCAGCGCGCGGCGGCACTGGACGGCGATACGGAGTTCATGGCCGAGTTCATGAAGGCGTTCGAGGCAGCCGACGACAACCCCACCGACGACAACCCCACCGAGCAAGAGGATGCACCCGATATCGGCTTCACCCTCGACGAACCGGTAGACGGCGCCGAGCAGGCCAAACAGCTCATGCACCGGATCGCCCGCACGTTGGCGGCTGGTGGCCCATCGGGCTGGCGTCGCCTGGAGGCCGTGTTCGCGATGACCACGAGCACCGAAGTCGGGTTGGTGACCTTCGCCGATGACCAGCAGCGGGAGGCGCGGGTCCAGCCGGGCGATGATGTGCTCGAACTGGTTCGCGAACAGCGGCATCTGTCGGCTCAATTGAGCGACGGTCCCTGGTGGCGGCTGTTGATCGACTTGGCGAGTACCGGCGAGATCGAGGTCGACTACGACTACGGTGACGAGCCCTTCCCGGACGATCACCTATTCCTTCCCGAGGTCTATCTCGTGGATTTGCAGGCGTATCCGCGTGCGCGCCTGCCGGTTTGGCTCGCGGCCTATATCGGCCACGGTGACCGGCAGTCGCGTCCGGCCGCCGCCGCGGCCACACAGGCCAGGGTGGACCGGGAAACCGGTGTGCGTCCGGTGCCGTCCGAGCGGGACTTTCCGGCCTTTCCGGTGATGTCAGCCCGCTGGGCGGTTATCGCGGCCGCCTTCGTCGCCGCCGGATCACAATGGGGACCAAGGGTTTTGCCCGCGCTCGGCTGGTTCGAAGGTTCGAAACGCAGCGGGTCGACCCTGTATGCCTTGCCGGGTGGTCGCGCAGTGCTGTCCGGTGGTGTGTGGAACGCGCCTGAACTCGATGCCGTCTACAACGGCGGGACGTCGATGCCCGCACTGTATGCCGGTGCCCCGGAGTGGGTCGCTAATCCGGTGTTGAATCCGCGCGCGGCCAGTGGGTTGTTGTCGTTCTGCTATTGGTGGGACGGCGGTCGGTGGTATCGCGGGGAGTCGCCGACCGCGGACCGGCTCAGCGAAGCGGTGCCCGGCATCTGGACCTTCGATACGGTGGCCGGTGTAATCGCGGGCCTGGTCGCGGAGCAGCCGACCGATGGGCAGCGCGCGGCGGTGGCGAATCTGGTGTCGGCCGCGGAAATCGGTGTGGTAACACGGGATACGCTCGTCGAGGTCTTCGGCGACGACGGCACCTTCGATATCGACAGTGCCCTCTACCAACTCACGCTCGCCGGTGTGACGATCACCTTGCCGGAGCCGATCTCGCGGGAAGCCGCGATCGCCCAGGTCCGCCAGTTCATTCTGGATCAGAATATGGATACCACCGGCTATCCGCTGGAAAACCTGCGCGCGGACCGGATCAGCGTCGGCTGGATGGTGTACGTGCCGACCGAACCCGGCGAGATCTCGATCGGCCGCGCGATCTTCTATGTCGCGGATGACGGTGTGCTGGAAGAATCTTCGTCATCGGTGGCGCCGTCGGTCTATGCCGCGGAGTTCGAGCAGCGCTTCCAGCAGCGGCACGGTTCGGTGCAGAGCTAAGAACCGTCGGTGCGCCACCGATAGCCGAAACCGCGGATGGTGGTGATCAAACCGGGCCGGTCGAGTTTCGCGCGCAATCCGGCCATATGCACATCGAGCGCGCGCGATACCGAGGCCGACGAGTCGCCCCAGATGCGGTCCATCAGCTCCTGCCTGCTGACGGCGGTATCGGGTCGCTCCGCCAGGATCCGAACCAGCTGGAATTCCTTGTGGGTGAGCATGATCGGCACCCCGGCAACCTCGACCCGGCGAGCCATCAGGTCCACTAGAACATCTTGGGAGACAACCGCTTCCACGGGCGAGGTATGGATAACAGCGCGACGGGTGACCGTCTCCAGCCGTGCGACAAGCTCCGCGATGCGCGGCGGTTTCACCAGATAGTCGTCCGCGCCGGAACGCAGCGCGAGCACGACGGTGCGCTCACCGGCCCGGGCGGTGAGGACCAGCACGGGTACCGAACTGACCTCACGCAGCCGCCGCAATACCTCCAGCCCGTCCATGTCGGGTAGTCCGAGATCGAGGATCACCGCGTCGTAGTCGCGGTGCGTGCGTAGTAGGTCCGCACCGTGCCGCTTGCGGTCGACGAGGTAGCCCCGAGCGGTGAGCGCGGCCTGCAGCGCTTCACCGACTCCGTCATCGTCTTCCACCAGCACAAGCCGCACGCGCCGATCCTCGCAAAGCGAAGGTTCGACGCGCAGGAGTTTGCGGATAGCCATGCTCAGCTGGCCCTTTCGAGCGACCTGCAAGCAGTCGCCAGCGGTCGGCCATCTCGGCGTCGGCCGTCGCCTCCGCCTCGATCGCGGAGTTCTTGGAGGTCTCGCGCATGAAGTAGTAGATCGTCAACGAGATCGCGATACAGATCGCGACGTACCAGAAGTACAGCGATTCGTGATTCGCCTTCTTGAGCGCCAGCGCGATGGTCTCCGCGGTGCCGCCGAAGATGGCGACGGTCAGCGCGTACGGCAGGCCGACACCGAGCGCCCGAATCCGGGTCGGGAAGAGTTCAGCCTTCACGATGGCATTGATCGAGGTGTAGCCGGTGATGATCACCAGAGCCAGCATCATCAGCCCGAATGCGCCGATCGGATTGCGGGTATGTGCGAGCACGGTCATGATCGGCACGGTCAGCAAGGTACCGGCAATGCCGAAGAAGATGAGCAGTGTGCGTCGGCCGATGCGGTCGGACAGTGCCCCGGCCAGCGGCTGCAGCACCACGAAAGCCAGCAGCGCGATGAAATTGATCCAGGCCGCGGTCGGCTTGGAGATATGCGCGGTATTGATCATGAACTTCTGCATGTACGTCGTGTACGTATAGAAGGCGACAGTGCCGCCGAGGGTGAGGCCGCAAACGATCAGACATTCGCGCGGATATTGCAGCAATACTCGCAGCGATCCGCGCGCCGGACGATCGGATTCGGCCTGGAATTGTTCGGATTCGTCCATGCTGCGCCGCAACCACATGATCAGTAGCGCACCGCCCGCGCCGATCAGGAACGGAATGCGCCAGCCCCAGTTGTGCATCT
The DNA here is from genome assembly GCF_040674755.1 of Nocardia sp. NPDC049737. NCBI lineage: Bacteria > Bacillati > Actinomycetota > Actinomycetes > Mycobacteriales > Nocardiaceae > Nocardia > Nocardia sp. NPDC049737. The sequence goes on from NZ_JBFANH010000011.1 coordinate 26,126, forward strand.
GCGCGTCGCTGAGAATGTTCTGCAGCACGATCTGCACACCGAGCGCGACCAGCTGACCGGCAACCAGTGTGACGTACTGGAAGCTGGAGTAGAACCCGCGCTTACCCGGCGAGGCCACCTCGGACAAATACGTTGCGCTGGTAGCGTATTCGCCGCCGAGCGAGAGTCCCTGCAGCAGGCGCGCAAGCACCAGCAGCACCGGTGCGGCCAGGCCGATCGTCTGGTATCCGGGCGTGGCCGCGATCAGCAGCGAACCCGCGGCCATCACGGTCACCGAGAGGGTCAGCGCGGCGCGGCGCCCGAAGCGGTCGGCGTAGCGGCCGAGCATCCAACCGCCGATCGGGCGCATCAGGAAGCCCACCGCGAAGACGGCGGCCGAATTGAGTAGCTGTGCGGTGGAATCGCCCTTGGGGAAGAAGCTGTGCGCGAAGTACACGCTGAATGCCGCGTAGACATACCAGTCGTACCACTCGGCGAGATTGCCGAGCGAGCCACGCAGCACGTTGGCGATGACCCTACGCTCGCCCGTGTGTTGTGTCGTAGTCATTGTGAATCTCCTTCTGGCACCGCACCTACCGCCGCAAAGGCGACTGTGAGCCCAGTCACAGCACATTGCCAGGGGTCCGCCGATGTTCTAACGGTCCCTTAGGAAAAAGTCGGAGCCGAATTCTGTGCTCGATAATTCGGCGGTCACAGTCGCAGATGCCCTGGTCGGAGGCGGGTTCGAATTCTTAACAATCCCTTTAGCTAGTCACCATCGGTAAGGGGATACTGGGGCCGATCCGCGTGCAACTATCGGAAAAGACACCGATGGTGCGCACACGAAACAACAGCACCTGACCGGTGAATCGATTGTGTTGGAACAGGAACGAGAGCAATGACTCGAGCATCGCGTAGCGATTCCGTGCGGGGTGGCGGTCGGGCGACGGGTGGGCGCGACGGACAGATCGGCGGCACGGGGACCGTCGCCGACCACGCCCAGTACGCCGACACGCTGGTTTCGCGCATCGCGAGCGAGTTGGGGGAACTCGGACCACGCGGTTGGCAGCGTCTGAACGCGGTATTCGCGCTGACGGTGAGCGTCGAGTCGGCGCGAGTCGAATTCACCGGCGAGTATCGGCCGGTACGCCTGGAAGTCCCGGAACCGGTGCTCGCATTGGTGCGGCAGTATCGCGGCGAGGTCGCAGCGGCCGGTACCGAGCCATGGTGGCGACTGTTGTTGCAGGCCAACGCATATGGTGACATCGAAGTCGACTACGACTACGGCGACGAGCCGTTCCCGGCCGACCAACTCTTCCGCCCGGAGGCGTATCGCGCCGATGTGGCGGCGTATCCGCGGCCGCGACTGCCGGTGTGGTTGGCGGCCTACATGAGTCATCGCGACCGACAGTCTCGCCGCCCGCGCCGTGCCGTGGCCGCCGCGCTCGTCGACCGGGCGCACGGGGTGACCGCGCGCCCGGTGGATCCGGAACTGCCGTCGTTCCCCCAGTTGTGGGCCCGATGGGCGATGATTTCGGCGGCGCACGTTGCCGTCTCGTCCGACCGCGGACCGCGCGTCGTGCCGTCGAACGGCTGGTTCGAGAGCGGCGGGAACGGCAGCAGCGGCTCCACGCTGTACGCCCTGCCGGGCGGCCGAGCCGTGCTTTCGGGCGGAGTTTGGGACGCACCGGCTTTGAACGCGGCCTATAACGGCGGCGTCGGTCTGCCGAATCTTTATGCGGCAGCCCCGGATTGGGTGACCAATGCGGTGCTGAGTCCGCGCGCGGCCGTCGGCTTGCTCTCGTTCTGCTTCTGGTGGGACGGCCAGCGGTGGTACTGCGGGGAGTCGCCTTCGGTGCAGCAGTGCGGTGTGGCGATGCCGGAAATCTGGGAGTCGCACACCGTGATCGAGACGGTGGCCCGGTTAGTGTCGGGGGATCCGGGCACCCGAACACGAACCGCGGTGGCGCACTTGCTGTCTGCCGCAGAGTGCGGTGTGGTCACTCGAGAGCTATTGGTGGACACCTTCGGTCGCGATGCCGATCTCGAAGCCGCGATTCGTCAGCTGTCCGCAGCCGGATTGTTTGCGCCGCAACCGAATCGAGTCCATACCGGAATTTCGCAACCCGAGCCGGTTACCGGAAGTATGCCGGAATTTCACCTTTTGGACGACAGGCGTCCATGCGATGCTCGAGTTGCGCTATAGCCCGAGGTCAGAGGAGGGTTCGAGATGAGTGAGGGCTTCCGGGCGACACCGTCCGGGTTGCACAAACCGTCGGCGGACCTGGCCGAGGTCGGCGGCAAAATCCAGGCGATCGTCTCCCGGCTGAATGCGGAGAACGCCCGGAATGGGGCAGTTGGGGGACCAACGGTCGCGGACCCGAATTCGCCGGTGGCGAAAATGGTTACCAGGCATCGCATGACAACCTGCTCAGCATATTGAACGTGCAAATCGAGACGCTGCAGAGCTATTCGCAAGGCGTCACCGACGCAGGGGTGGCGCTCACCGGCACCGATCAAGCGGGTCGCGACGATTTCGAGAGCATCTGACGCCACCGACGTCGAAGTCCGAGCTGGTTGTAGGGGTACCGGGGTGAGCTAGGAGGGATTCGATGGCGGACGACATTTCGATCGGACAATTCACCGATCTCATGGAGATGATGTGGGCGGGGGTCGAATCCATTGCGCGCGCAGGAGAAACAGGCTCTGCTCACGGCCACCGGATATTCGGCGGGCAAACGCGTCGCGGTGGTCGTCAACGCCAAAAATGTGGTCATTCAGACCCGATTCGCCGATGACGTAACGGATTTGACCTATACCGAACTGGCTCGGCGAGCAACTGCCCGACTGGCCCGCCGACAAGATCGACGATGCGGGACTCGAACTCGCCGACCTGGTCGAGCGGGAGTTGGAAAGCCCGGCGGGCGAAGTCCGGATTGTGCTGGCAGAGAACGGGATTCCGGGCGATCGCGAGCTGCACGCGACCGTCGGTGATTCGAGCTTCACGCTGACCGAATCGAACCGCATGCCGACTTGGCTCGCTGACGCAATCGAGCCGATACGCCGTGTGCGCGTACATGTTCCGGGTGAGGTAGCGATCGTGGTCGAGTCGCGCAAGATCCCGCAACCCGCCGGGCACTGGCCGCGTTCGACCACCTGAATTCGCCCCCGGAGGTGGCACAGGACAATATCGACCACGGCCTGCGCCATCGCGCCCGGATCAACCGCGGCCGACTGCATGGCTTCCGAACCAATGTCGTAGGTGAATTCGTCGAATGCCGATTCGGCGACGAAAGAGTCGAACTCACCGTCTACCCGCTGTGGGATCAGGATTTTCGGACCGGATTGCGCGAACTGGAACGGACCGGGCAGCAGGAGCGGACGGTCCCGATCGAGGCGTTGGCCGACCTCATCGCAACGGACCTGCGTGAACGACATGGGAGCTGGTTCGAGACGCGAGCCGATCCGCTGGAGGTCGGCACCCACAGACGCGGCCTCGGGCTGCTGGAGGAGACGGCTACCGTCCGGGGCGTCGATGTGCGACGGGACGGCAAGTGCGTCTGGTTCGAAGTCGAGAAACCACCGGACGAACCCGCCACGGAACCCGAACTCGGTGAAACCCACAAGCCGGATCCGACAGGCCCCGTCGGTGACGGTTCCACCGACTACGGCGTCCCAGGACAACCGGAGAGCTCATGAGCACCAGCATGATTCACGACGAGGTCACCGAGCGTTCACGCAGCTCATGGGATGATCGGTGTCATATGTGCGCGGATGAGGGGCGACGCGAGGGGGCGCACACCGCGCGTCGACGCAGCGCCGAGCAGGACAGGAGTTGACCAATGGCGCCGACAGATGACAAGCCCAATCCGTGGCAGCTCTCCGGGGACGATATCGGCAAGGATTCACAGAATCTGACGGTCAAGCAGAAGAGTCTGCAAACCCTGGCCAAGTACGCGATCGATCTGTATGACGTCTTCGACACCATCGAGGGTTGGACCCACTTCGTCGAGAAGGTCGATGGATTCGGGAATCTCCCCTCCGGCATCGCGCTGCAGGGAAAGTTCCAGCGCGCGGGCCGCGATCTGAACGACAGGGTCAAGAGCCACAAGACCATTCTCAAAGACCTGGCACAGCAGTTCATTACCGCGGGCAAGCTGTACACCGCCGCCGAGGAGGCCAATACCTCCGGATTCGATCGGCTCAGGAATGCCCGCTCCGCCGAACGCCACGGAAGTTGGAGTCTGCCCGCCGACGGCACCACCAAGATCCCGGATTGGGGCGGGAAGACCGGCCGAACCGATAAATACGGCGGACCACCGGCCGACCTGAAGCAATACGCCAACGAGAAGGACGGCCGCGATACCGAACCGGTTCGTCCGGAGCCGGCGAGTGTCCTGGATTACCCGACCGCCTACTCCTGGCACCAATCGTTGATCAACGGGATGGGGCACACCTCCGACGCCTCCGGCGTCTGGAGCGATATGGCCGAGCATGTGACGGGACCGGCCGCGAATCTGGGCAACCAGATGACTGCGATGCAGACCTCGGATGATTGGAACAGTGACGCCGCCGTGAAGGCGGGTGGCGCAGTCCAGGCTTATGTGTCCGGTGTGCAGAACATGGTCGAGGGCATGCGCACGGTCGCCAGCAACCTGCTGAACACCTCGGGCTGGCTGTGGGCGGTGCAGGCGAATACCCCCAATATCCCGCCGGACACGGTCGGCACCCAGTACGCGCGTGATGAAGTCGACAAGGCCAAGCGGATCTTCAACGACTGGTACGTACCCGGACTCGCGGCATCGAGCAATGCGATTCCGCTCATGGTTCAGCCGGTGAGCCCGGTGGTGCAGCCGACCGCGCCGACGCCGTCGCCCAACCAGACCCAGCAGACCGGACCCGGTGGTGGCACCGGCGGGACCGGCAGCGGAAAAGGTGGGACCTCGGCCGCCCAATCAAAGGAAGCTCAGCAGGCGCTCGCCGATCAGCGCAGGGCGACCCAGCAGGCCCAAAAGACCGCGGCCGAGCAACGCCAGCAGGCCGAACAGCAGCGTCAGCAGGCCGAGCAGCAGCGTCAGCAGGCCGAGCGCGAGGCCGCGCAGCGCGAGGCCGCACAGCAACAGGCGGCCCAACAAGCCGCGCAGCAAGCGGCCCAACAAGCCAGTCAGTCCGCGCAGCAGGGCATGGATGGCGTGAAGCAGGCAATGGACCAGGCCGCACAGGCGGCGGCCCAACAAGCGCAGGCCGCGGCGGCCAAGGATATGCAGTCGGCAGGCCTCGCCGGCCTGCCTTCCGCGCTCTCGGCGTTGGGTAAGGACGCGCTCAAGGCAGGCGGCGGTAGCGGCGCAGGCAAGGGTGGTGGCGCAGGCGGTGCGGGTAGCGGCGCGGGAGCGAATCTTTCACCCAATAGCCTGCAGAATTCGAAGCTTTTTCCGCGGGCGGCGGCTGCCGAGATGGCCGGGGCCGCGACGGCGAGCCGCGCGGGCATCGCGAGCACCGGCCAGCCGGGTTCGCCCGGTGGTATGGGACCCGCGGGCCACGGTGCCGGTGGTCAGAACAAGGAACATAAGCGGGCCGCGTATCTGGATTCGGTCGAGCACATCGAAGAGGCGCTCGGCGACGCGCCGGTCGTCGTCAAACCCATTGTTGAGCAATGAATCGCACCTGGAAGTTCACCGACCTGGAATTCATCGTCCAGTGGGAGGCGTTGAAGCAGGACTACCTGCCGGAACCATTCGTGTACACCTGTCGCACCTGGGTGAACGAGGATTATGTCCGGGAACAACAGGATGCGCTGGTGCGGCTGCGGCACTCCGGAGATCGGTCGTTCGACGATGTGCTGGATGTGCTGGCCTTCCCTGACCTGCGCATCGTCGCGGAAGGCTACGACCCGGCGGAGCCGTGGAAGCCGGACGTGCCGGTTCGGCTGCACGGTGTTCGCCGGGGGGACCGCGGCTATGTCTTCTCCGAGCTGCCCGGCGAAACATACTGGCATTCCGGTGGTTTCACGGTTGCCGAATGCGATGCGGTCGATCTCGCCGGTGCGATCGTGCGAGCGCTGCCGGAGGTCGAGTCGGGACGCCGCGCCACCGCGGTGCTGTCCACCCAGGACGCGGGCGACGGCCTGGATTACTCGCTCGGCCGATCGGTCGTGCACGATTCCTTCGACGATTCGATCGCCGATCGCTCCGCGGAATTCTTGGCACTACCGACATCCTGTTCCGGGACGATCGATGTGATCCAGGGGATGTCGCGTTTCGGTCCACGCGGGATCACTCGACATCGGCTGCAGTGGCGCGACATTCGCGACGACGGCCGCTATGCGATCGACGATCGGAATCCTCCGGTGGCGCGTGCCATCGATGCGAAACACCTCACCGCGATGATCAATTCGCGAGTCGCCGAGGTGGTCCGTGCGATCAAGGACGAGCGAGTCTGAAAGGTGGCCGCCATGGACGAAACACAACCGGGAATTCCCGAATGGACCGCGACCTCGCGCAGCGGCGCGATCGCGGTGCGCACCACGGAACAGGGTCTGCCACTAGGTATTTCGGTCGATCCCGCCGAGTTGAAGGGCGATCCGCAAGCATTGGCGGCCGAGGTGTTGCGATTGTGCAGGCAGGCGGCCAATCGGGCCGGAATGGCGCGTCGGGCGGAGTTGGCGGCGGCGGGGGTGCCGGCGGAGATGTTGGCGCTGACCGGGTTGCCGACTGCCGAAGATGTTGCGCGCCAGGAATTAGCCGAGGAGCAGGAGTACGAGACCGAGCCGGACAGTTGGTTGCGCCAGGTGTAGTCCCGTTGTCCGAGAGGAGTTTTCATCGTGTACGAGACCATGGACGAACTGATGGCCAGCGTGCAGCGGCGGCTGTATCGGATCCGGGATCTGACCGACGATATGGCCGGGGTGCGCGGCCGCGAGACCGCGCAGGACGGTTCGGTCACGGTGGAGGTCGACGGCAACGGTACGTTGCTGGATCTGCGGTTCTCCCAAGCAGTTTCGCGGATGACGCCAGCGGAATTCGAGTCGACCCTGGTGGCGACCGCGGCCGCCGCGGTGCGGCAGGCATTCGAGCGACGTAGCGAATTGGTCACTGCCTTCAATGAGGAAGTTGCCGAGTAGACACCCGACGTTCACGCTGTCCCCGTAGAACTTTTGTCAAGAACCTTGAGTTTGTGCAAATTTGCTTTCGGGTTTTGCAGTTCGATTGACAGGTTCTATGAAGAGTCGGTCAATTCCATTACGGGATGGGGGATCACGATGAGCGAACTCATAGCAACGCCTGATGCGATTCGGGCGTATGGGGACGCTGCAGTGGCCATGGCGACCGGTGTCGCGACGGCAGGTGCGTTCGACCAGGTGGCAACGGTGGCGGCGGCCGCGCCGGTATTCGGCTTGATCGGCCAGGACTTTCTGATGGCCTTCGCCTACGCGCAGTCCAATCACGTGAGTTCGATGTTCGAATTGGCCGGTGTGCACGCCGGTACCGCGCTGACCGCGCACCAGGGGGCCGCCGCCTACGAGGCAGCGGAGGCGGCATCCGGCACCGAATTCTGCGCCGCCGGCGTTTAGCAATGACTGCGCCGCTCGACCCGTCGATCGTGGATCTGCTGCGCGGCAGTGCGCTTGCGCCGCTGATCGATCGACCGGTCAACGACATCCTGAACGATATGGGCCTCGGCCCACTTCCTGAAATCTCCGGGCTGCCACCGCTGCCCGAACTGCCGCCGCTGCCGGTCATCGATCTGGCCGCACTGGCCAGGCCGCTCACCGATATGGCGAGCGGCTTCGGCACCGGAAATCTCGGCGCGCCCGCGGGCGGCGGTCCCGATCCGACCAAGGTGCTCTCCGATACCGCGCAGGCCGCGCAGACCGCGATTCAACTCGGGACGCAAGCGCTGCAGACCGTGATGTCGCTGTGGCAGGGCTTGGCCGCGATGCAGGCGGCGAACAAGTCCGGACAAGCTGCGGAAAACGGCGCCGAGCTGGCCACGCAGAGCGCGCAGGAGAAGGCGTCGCTCGCCGGCGGCGCGACCTCGGTGGCGACTGGCGGCGCGCTGATGGCCTCGGTCATCGCCAAGTACATGGCCACCGTGGCCGCGGCGACGCCGTGGCTGGCAACCGGTGGTGGACAAGCATTTATCGCGGCGGCGACGGTGGAGGCGATCACCGAGGGCATCGCGGTGGTGACCAAGACGCGGGTCGAAATGACGGCGCATTCGGCGAATATGACCGCGGTGGGCAAGAAGGTCAAGGTCACCAACGCGCCCAAGGGCGTCGATTCGATGCAGCAGGTGATGCAGCTGCTCAACCCGCTGATGACCATGGCGCAGACCGGCGCGCAGACGCTCACCCAGGTCGCGACGCAGAACGCGACGCAGGCTCAGAAACGTCAGGCCGACGCCATCGCTGAGGAACAGCAGGACCGCGAGGCCACGCAGAAGGCCGAGCACGACGCCACGGGTGGTGGCGCAGGCGGCGGTGATCCCGCTATCGGCGGCATCGGCGCGGCTCCGATATCGACACCATTGAGCCCGTGGAGCGGACCGCGCACCGCCGGACTCACCGGTATGCCGGGCTTCAATGCCGGCGGGACCGGTTCCGCGGCAGCCGAACCCGCGGCCGCGGTGCGTGGCGCCACCGGCGCGCCGGGCAACCCGGGCGTGATGCCCTACGGTGCGGCGGGCGCGGCAGGTGCGCGCGGGGCGGGGGATGCGGGCGGCGATATGCCCAGCTTCCTGGTCAATGCCGAACACGGTGAAGCGGTCGTCGGACCGATCGAGGGGGTCTCGCTGCCGGTGGTCGGCGCGGCCGAACAGATCTCGGAGCCACCACCGGATAAGGAACTCACCCTATAAGGGTTTCGTCATTCAGGAGGTTGCGATGGCAAGCGGCGGTGCAGATTTCGATGGAGTCATGTTCGATCCGGCGGCGGCCCGGGATGCGGCCGCCCGGCTCGAGGGACTCGCTGCCCGACTGGAAGCGGAACTGCGCGAGGGCTCGCCCGCATTGACGGTGCCGCCGGCCGCTGCCGACGAGGTTTCGGGGCGAGCGGCGCAGACGATGAACGATGTCGCAGCCTCCTACGGGCAGAGCGCGACCGCCGGAATCGTGGAATTGCGCAAACTGGCAGCGACCTTGCGCGCGCAGGCAGCGCAGTTCGGTCGCGCCGAAAACGACAATGTCGCCGACTTCGGCGTCCCCGGCGCCGCCTGAGCCCACAGCGAATACGACACGGAGTCAACATGATCGAACCACCGCAGCCCGGTTTCACCGGTGTGGTCTGGGGCGCGCGCGAGCCGGATCGGCTGGCGCGTGAACTGTCCACCGGTCCCGGCGCGATACCGATGGCCGAGGCCGGTGCCGCGTGGACCCGGCTGGCCGCCGGATTCGGTGCGGCGGTCGCCGAATACGAACTGATCGTCACCTCGATGCGCGGTGCGTGGCAATCCAACACGAGCGGCCCGGTGCTGGACCGGATTTCGCGGCTGCGCGATTGGCTCGCCGATGCCGCGACGGCCGCGGGCAACAACGCGGTACGCGCCGAAACGCAAGCCACCGCTTACGAATTGGCACGGATGACAATGCCGCATACCACCGAGATCCAGGCCATCCAGACAGTGCAGCGGATGCTCGAATCGATCGGCGGCGCGCTCGGCGCACCGATCAAGGCAGTGGCTGCCCAGGCCGATACCGACGCGGATATGGCGAAGGCGGCGGCCGCGCGGGTGATGCAGACTTATGAGGCCGCGACCGAACCGCTCGCGACACCGTGGATTCAGCAGGAGCCACCGGCGATCGCCTCGCCGGCGGCGCTGGCGGCCGAGAAGACGAGCGCCCCGGTGACGGCAGCGACATCAGCCCTGTCTGCCCTGCCCGCGATCACGCCGGGCATGTTCATGCGGGGCGGAATCGGTGCGGCGCCGACGTCCGCGAAGTTGCAGCCGTATCGGGCGCCGGTCTTCACCGAAGCGCCCACGCCGGTGGAAGTGACTACACCACAACCGGTTCCGACATCCTCCGCGAGTTCCGGTGCGCTGCCGATGGTTCCCGGCGCGATGACGGCAGGAGCCGGTGCCGAGGAAGAGGAATACGCCCCGCGCGCGGCCGCCGTGACCGGCGATGCCATCGGCGCCGATCTCGGCATCGCCGCCGCTCCGGCGGTACTGGGTGCTCCGGTGGTACTGGGTGCTCCGGAAGCGCCCACGGCCACCAGTCGGACGGCATCGGGAGGTGCCGAATGACGACCATGACCAACGATGGTCTGCTCGCGGTCGCCGAGCGGCTCGGCGTCCAGACCTTGCCGCTGGTGCTTTCGGTTGGTCCGCAACAGGATTCATACGATGCATGGGTCGATTCCCAGCAGCGCGCGGTGACCGAGCTGGTCGGCGCGGGCGTGCTCGACGCCGATGGCGATGTCGACTCCGAACTGGCCGACGCCATGTTCACGCTGGCCCAACCTGATCGCGAGCTGGTCGCACGGATCTATGCGACCGCGCCCGACGGGACACCCGCGGTGACCCGAATCTGCCTGGCCCGTCGGGGCGAAAAGCATGCCATCGCGGTGCGCACCGGCGACAGCTTCGACGTGCGGACCGTCTGGGCGGACGGATCGGGCGAGGCGCTGGTGCGTCCGCTGCTCGATGCGCTCGGACCCGCAACGCCCGCGGAGGTGGTCAATTTCAGCGCGCTGTCGACCGAATTGAGCCAGCGGCTCACCGCTAGCGACTGCTTGCAGGTCGCTCGAAACAACAATGCGGCGCGAACCTCCGAGGACTACGCGGACGCCGTATATGCCCTGGGTGTCGCCGATCGCGATGCCACCGCATACGGGCTGGCCTTCGCCTCCTGCCACGCCTTCGCCGAGATCGTGGCCTACGCCCATCTCGACGGTACGACCACCCGGCCGCCCGGTGCGGTCGCGGTCTATGACACCGGACGCGGTCGCATTGTGGCCGCGCCCGGGATTGCTGCGGATCAGCAGGTCTGGTCCACGGTGACACCGGGCACCGATCACCGTATCGCGCAGGCGATTTCGGCATTGATCGAATCATTGCCCGGGGGAAGGTGGCTTCCGCAGTAAACCTTCCGGCGATGTCACCCGACATCGTTTCCGGGCATTGGAATCACAACACGAGAGGGTGTCCACGATGAGTGGTGAAGGTGTACACGTAGACGAGGCAACCGCGAAGAAGGCCGAGGAGTTCATGGCCGCCGCGGTCGACAACATGCAGCGCACGCTGAAGAAGATCGATGACGAGGTCGCCGCGGCGACCCACTGGGAAGGCGATGCGAAGGCGGCGTTCGTCGCCGCCTCGACCAACTGGGCCCAGCACTCCCAGGAGTTGCACAAGAAGCTCAACGCCATTACCGAGCAGGTCGGTCACGGCACCCAGCAGTACATCCAGATGGAGCAGGCGAACCGCGAGGGTTTCGAGCACATCAGCCTGTAATCGCCTGGGCCGACACACTATTCAGTCTTCGATTCGGAGGTAATCACCATGACTATGGCATACGCCAAGGGCCCGATGATGGCTCTGTTCAACGATCTGGTCACCCTGCACGGCGACCTGATCAAATACGGCAGCGATATGGAGGACGCGGGCGGCGTGCTCAAGGTGGCGTGGGAGGGCAACGTGGCCCACGCCAGCTTCAAGCAGGTCTACGACGCCTGGCACTCCGAGTACGGTGACACGCTCACCTCACTCGACAATGTCGCCGCGGCGGTGGAGAACTCGCTGCACCGCGCGCTCGGCACCGACAGCAAGATCGGTGACGGCTTCGGGGCCTGAACCTCACCGTAGCGATCGCTTGCGGGTCGCTCGAAAAGGCGCAGCACGGCCGGTCGGTAGCGTTACGTTTCCGGACCGGCCGTGTTCGTTCGATTACCTTGCTGCGGCGAGGGATTCGCCGATGTACCACATCTCGTCCGGGGTGGTGACCATATTGACCGTCGCGCTGGCCGTCGAGGTCCGCACCGTGATCAGGTTGGGAGCCGAAATATCCTGCACCAGAACGATATCGGCATCGAACTGCGCATCGGGCTGCTCGGGCGCGCGGACGTGCACGATGGTCGCGCCACCGGTCAGCGCGGTGGGTGCGATGCCGTCGAAGACCACCACGGTCGCGGTGGGAATGGGCCCGCCGGGTTGCGGTGGTGCGAGGTGATGCCCAGCACCGGCGAACCGCGGAGCCAGCGAGAGCGAATGCGGCGCATCGACATTGGCGACCATGGACTGCCAGGCCTCGGGCCGGTCGGTGTGCACGATGGTGTGCGCACCGAGGGCGATGGCCCGCAGGATGACCTGCTGGGCCAGATCCAATCGACCGATCACCTCGAGATGTCTGGTGCCGTCACCGATCAGTGGTACCGCGATGCCCTGACCGGCATTGTCGGCACCGATCAGCTGGCCGCAACCGGCGGTGGGCACGACGATTCCGTCCAGCGCGGCGAGCGGGCCGCGGTAATCACCCGCGTGGTCGCCATCGCGACGAGCGGTGCGGGCGGGCAGACAGTCCAGCAGCGCGCGGAACTGCTCACCCGGCAGCGTGCGCAAACCGGGCACCGGCGGCTCGATCGGTTCGGACGCGGTATCGAAGCGGACCAGCGCGCCCAACCTGATCGGCGGTGAATCGGTTTCGCGCCCATCGCCGGGCTGCTGCGCACCGGGCCGCAGGCGCACGGTGACTGTGGTGGTCAGGCTGGGCGTGGCCCAGATATCGGCGAAACCGGGCGAGCCGACCAGTTCCGGGCCGATCTCATAGCTGGTCAGGTACAAGCTATGGTGTACCAGCGATTTCGGGGTTTCGACGAATCCGTCCAGTGGTATGCCGCGGGTGAGTTGGCGCACCGCGCTGTTCATCTCGCCCGCGGTCAGCACCGATACCGAGATGTCACGGGCGGCGAGTCGATTGGCCACCCTTCGGGTCGCGATGATCGCGGTCCGCAGCGCACCCGCGCCGCCACCGCCGCGGTTGTCGACGGCCTCGGCGTTCGCGAGCGGATCCAGTCGCAGCACCAACCAGACCGTGCGATGCGCGATGGCGGGCAGCGGGCCGAGGATGCGGTCGTAGAGCTGTGCGACCGGACCGCCGCCCGCGGTCCGCGCGCCGGTGCTGATCACATCGATCGAGGTCAGGTTGATATCGAATTGGCTGAGGCAGCGGCCGATTTCGGTGAGCGGAAGCACCTGGTCGGTGGACAGCGAACTGCGACGCAGCAATGTCAGCGCATCCGGTGGCGGATCGATGCGCAACATGGTCAGCAACAGATTGCCGTCCCAGCGCACGCCGTAACTGCCGCCCTCCGGCAGCGGCACATCGAAGGCGGCTTGGCCGGTATCGGCGGGGCCGGGCCGGGTCCGCCGCCAGCGAAAGGCGATCGCGCGCGAGAGAATGCCGACGATATTGCGTGGCTCGCGCCGACGCACCGGTACCGCGCCGGCAATGAGAACGGCCGCGGCGACCGCGATCACGGCGACCGTCGGCGCATGCAGCGCCGTCGCGATCCAGGCCGCGATCGCGGCAATCAGCGCGAGCGGAATCGTGAGTCGCAAAGGCATTTGACGCAGCAGCCAGAATTCCGGATCACGTAACGTTGTGTGCGTAGCGTTCACGGAGTTTTCGTTTCCGGTTAATTCACGCGCGTTCGCTCCGGAGTCGGTATCGCGTTTGTTCACAGCCCCGTCCCCGATAATCAGACCAGTATTGCGATAACAGTACCGCGCAACACGCGTGCGCGCCGTGGCCTTTTCGCGCGACCTGCAAGCAGTCGCTACGGATGGAGTTGGTTTGCTCGATTGTCGCTGAATTGACACCGCGGCACCGAACGATACTGTAATTACCCTGTTCCCCCCGTAGTTCGATGGAGACCATGTGCCGGCTCAGCTGACCACCAAGGCCCAGGTCAACGGCTACCGCTTTCTGCTGCGCCGACTCGATCACGCACTGGTCCGCCGCGATGTGCGGATGCTGCACGACCCCATGCGATCTCAGCTGCGTTCGATGCTCGTCGGTGCCACCCTCGGCCTGCTCATGGTGGCCGGCGCGGCCATCCTGGCCTTCCTGCGTCCGCAGGGCGCGATCGGCGACGCGAATATCGTGATCGGCAAGGACAGCGGCGCGCTATATGTGGTGGTGGCCGAATCCGAGGACAAGAAGGACGACAAACGCCTGCATCCGGTGCTCAACCTGGCCTCGGCCCGGCTGATCAGCGGCAGCAACGAATCGCCCAAATCGGTGAAGGATGCCAAGCTTTCGTCGATGCCGCGCGGTCCGATGCTCGGAATCCCGGGTGCGCCCGCGGCACTGCCGGGTTCGACGCAGGGCGGCCGCTCGGACTGGTCGCTGTGCGAAACGGTGCAGCTTTCGATCACGGGCAGCGCGGCCGCGGCGACCGGTGTGGAAACCGCGGTCTTCGCGGGTAAACCCCAACTCGACGAACGCATTCGGACTCTGGGTCCGTCGGATGCGCTGCTTGTGCGACGCGCCGATAAGACCTATCTGATCTATGACGGTAAGCGCGCGGAGGTCGACCTCGGCAACTCGGTACTGGCACGTGCGCTGAACCTGGCCGCGCACAAGCCACGACCGGTCGGCACCGGCCTGCTGGATGCCGCCGTCGCGGTTCCGCCGCTGGCCGTGCCGGATATGCCGAAGGCCGGACAGCCCGGTCCGGCAAAGCTTTCCGATGTGCCGATCGGCGGAGTCATCGCGGTCGGCGGCACCGGTCGCACCGATCAGTCCCAGCTGTATGTGGTGCTCGCCGACGGTGTGCAGCCGGTCACCGATTTCGCCGCGCAGGTCATCCGCACCGCGAATTCCCAGGGCATGCGCGAGATCAAGGCCGAACCGCCGGATGTGCTGACCAATATGCCGGTACTACACCAGCTTGCGCTCGACCACTTCCCGGTCAACACCCCGAAGATAGTTTCCGCCGAGGACGCCCCGGTCACCTGTCTGAGCTGGGCAAAGGGGCCCGAATCCGGCGACGATGCGGCCGAAAGCCCCACCGACCGCGCCGCGATCGCCCTGCTCGCGGGCAACCGTGTGCCACTGCCCAGCTCGGCTGAGCCGGTGAGCCTTGCCACCTCCGACGGCACCGGCGATCGGGTCGATTCCGCCTATATCCCACCGGCTTCGGGGGAGTTCGTGCAGGTGACCGGAACGGAGCCGGGCAGTTTGCGCCGCGGTGGCCTGTTCTATGTGGCGGACAACGGAATCCGCTACGGCATCCCGGATATTGCCACCGCCCAGGTGCTCGGACTCGGCGGCGAACCGCGCCTGGCCCCCTGGTCGATCATCGGTCAGCTGGTGCCCGGACCGACACTGTCGAAGAACGATGCGCTGGTCGAGCACGATATCTTGCCTGTCGGAAACTGAAGTCTTCAGACTCCGAGCGAAGCCAGTACACTGCCGAGCGCGGCCTGCATATCCGGCGCTTCGATGCGCATGAGCACCGTCTCGTCCACCGCGCTCAGATCCAGCGACTCGTCATTGGCCAGGCGGAATTCGCGTTCCTCCTCGGCGGATTCGATGATGTTGCGCACGAATCGACCATTGCCCGCGAGATCGATGCCCCGGCGCGGCTGTCCGCTCTGATCGACCCGCTCGGTCTCGTACAGCCGTCCGCACGCCTCGATCAGCAGTTCCATTGCCCCCTCGGACAACTCGGAATCGCGTGAGCGGGCGATCAGGCTACCGATCTGGCCGAGTTCGGTCGGGGTGTAGGACGGGAACTGCAGGCGTTTGGCGAAACGTGAAGCCAGACCGTCGTTCGCGGCGAGCAGCCGGTCGATCTCGCCGTCGTAGCCCGCGATGATGACCACCAGGCGGTCGCGGTCGTTTTCCATCCTGGCCAGCAGCGTATCCACCGCCTCGCGGCCGAAGGCGTCACCGCCCTGCAGACCGGTTTGGATCAGCGTGTATGCCTCGTCGATGAACAGCACACCGTCCATCGCGGTATCGATCAGCTTGTCGGTCTTGATCGCGGTGCCGCCGAGGTTCTGGCTGACGAAGTCCACGCGCTTGGCCTCGACGACCTTATCGGTCTTGAGAAGTCCCACGCCGCAATAGATTTTGGCAACCACCCGGGCGATGGTGGTCTTACCGGTGCCGGGCGGACCGGTGAAGGCCAGGTGGTTGCCGCGGGCCATGCTGGCCATACCCTTCTCGGCCCGGATCTTGGCCAGCTGCGCGGTCGCCTGCAACTTCGCGACCTGCGTTTTCACCGATTCGAGGCCGATCTGCTTATCCAACTCGGCGCGCGCGTCGGCGAGGATCTTCTTGGCGCGGTCCTCGGCGTCGGCATGCCGCATCGCCTCCACCGAAGGCGCCGAGGCCGGATCCCAGCGGTCGATGCGCGCGTCGATCGACTCCTTGGTCGTCACCGTGAGCCGGTAGCTGCGATCGCGCATGGCTGCGGTATTGGCGGCGAAATCCGGTGCCTGCGAATACACCTTCTCGAAAAGGGCCTGCGCCTCGGCCTCTTTACCGGTCTCGCGCAGGCACAGGCCGCGGCAGAACATGGCGGTGGTTCGGGCCGCCGGGATCGGACCCGCCTCGGCCTGTTCCATGCGCCGGATGGCCTCGCCGAACAGGCCGAGCTGGGCACAGGCCGAACCGACCATCACATGCGCGCCCGCCGCCAGATACGGGTCGTCCCATTCGGCGGATCCGGCGAGTACGGACATCACATCGGGCCAGCGCTGGGTGTTGAAGTGCAGTACGCCACGGATATACGCGCAGATCCGGTCGTCGATCTCGCGATCTGTATCGGAGAGCATCGAGGCGCGGTGGGTGGCGAGTTCGTCGAGCACCCGTTCCGCCTCGTCGTACTCCTTTTCGGAAATCAGCTGTGCCGCTTGGGCCAGCCAGATTTCGGTATAGCTGGCCAGCGGGTAGTCGATGTACAGCCCGGCCAGGAAGCGTCCGGCCAAGGCCCGCGGCGCCAGCCCCAACCGGCGTTGCTCGCGGAAAAGTGTTGTCCCACTGTTCTTGTACAGGTTGTAAAGCACCTCGGTGGTGACCTCACCGGCGGCGGCCCGGCCCAGCCAGGCATCGCACATCGTCGGATCCCACTCGGTGGCACGCTGGAACGCCAGTTTCGCGTACTCGAGATCGCGAGCCGATTCCTGTCCGTCGATCGTCAGGCCCAGCGACAGGATTCCGGCGTCGAAGGCCCGTTGTGCTTGGCGGTTGCCGGTCATTGCTGTCAAACCCCGAAGTGTTGGATTGAGCTATCTTTTTTTGCTGCGCGATTGTCCGCGTACGTCTTCCGACCAGCTTAGCGATCGCGTCGGATCGGCTCGTCCGTTACATTATGTTTTGCTACCGATAGGTTGCAAAGTGTGCGACAACCACATGCGACGGGGGGAACGTTCGTGCGAGAGTGGATCCGAGTCGTAGAGTTGGTTCGACAGGTAGGAAACCGGGCGCAAGTGTTTGGATCGTTCCGTAAAGAGCTGGGGCCGGTGCACAATTGACCGAACCATTGAGCAGCGGCCCCCGCGCCGCCGAACCCGAACTGTGCCGAGTGTCCGTCATAGGCGGAAATACCCAGCTCGATGTCGGACTTCCGGCGACCGTGCCGATCGCCACATTTATCGGTGATCTCGTCGCCCTGATCGAATCGCGCAATCCCGATGTGGTGGAAAGCGACGATGGCGGCGCCCCGCTGCACACCGAACACTGGACACTGGCTCGGTTGGGCCGTGACGCCATCGCACCGAGCCGCAGTCTTACCGACGCCGAGGTCTTCGACGGCGAACTGCTGGTGCTGCGTTCGGTCACCGCGAAGGAATCGCCCGCGCTCTTCGACGATGTCATCGATGCGGTATCCCGGCTCACCAGTGTCGATTTCCATGGCTGGTCGCCCGCTGCGGCGCGCTGGACCGCTCTGGTCGCCGCCGTGTCGGCGGTGCTGCTCGCATTGCTGCTGCTGGCTGCGGGACGTTCGTACGGAGGTGGTCTCGCCGCGCCGTTCCTCGCGACCAGCGTCGCCATCATCACCGCCGTCGCCGCGGCCATCGCGGCGCGTAAGTACGCGGACCAATTGACGGCAACCTGGCTGTCACTGTGTGCGCTGCTGTTGTTCTTCGGCGGCGCAGCACTGTTCGTGCCGGGCGATCTCGGCAGTCCGCATCTGCTGCTCGGCTGTTCGGTCACGCTGGTGGCCGCGGCTGTGATCTATCGCGCCACCGCGACCGGTGCCGCGCTCGCCGCCGCCATCGTGACCGTCGCGCTGTTCGGCGGAATCGCCGCATTGGTTCGGATGATCTGGGATTTCGATCTGCCCAAGATCTCCGCCGCAATTCTGGTGGTGGCCATCACGCTGATCTCCGCGGTGCCGCGGCTGGCGGCAGTGGCTGCGCGGCTGCCGATCCCGCCGGTACCCACCGCGGGCGGCGCGATCGATCCGGCCGATCACGAGCCGCGCCCCACCATCGAGGGCATCGGCGCGATCGGCGCGACGGCACTGCCCTCGGCCGCCGGACTCGGTGAACGCGCCAGGGCCGCAAACCAGTACCAGACCGGCATGCTCGTCGCCTGCGCCATTGCCGCGGCGGTCGGTGCGCTGGGTGCCGCGGATCCGTTGGGATCCGCACCCTGGCAAGGGATTACGCTTGCCGTGATCGCAGCGGTGATCGTCAGTTTGCGCGGCCGTTCCTTCGCCGATCTTGTGCAGGCCGGTGTGCTGATCGCGGGCGGCTGCGTCATAGTCGTCGGCCTGGTTACCGGACTGGCCCTGGGCGATTCGGATCTGCTGCTGCTCGCGGGTGTGCTGCTGCTCGCCTTCGCCGCGGGGATTGTGGTTTTCGGCGTGATCGGTCCGCACCTCGAGGTGACGCCGGTGACCCGCCGGGCCATGGAAATCACCGAATATCTGCTGATCGTCGCGGTGATCCCGCTGGTGCTGTGGATCATGGGAGTGTATTCGATGGCCAGGAACCTATGATTGCTCGGGCGAGCCAGCCCGGCGGGCGGCGCAGGACCGCAATCGTCTGCGCCGCAGTGGTTCTCGGCGGGTCGGTGCTCGGTTGGGCCGCTCCGGCCGGTGCGGTCCCACCGCCGACCGTCGACCCGGGTGCACTCGGGCCCGCGCAGGCGCTCAGTGGTCGGCCCGCGCCATTGGAGCCGACCGAACAGAAGGTGGTCTGCGCCGAACTGTCGCTCATCGGTGGCCCGCCCGCGGAACCGCCGCTGCCGCAGCGTGTGCTCGACCTGCCCGCGGCTTGGCAATTCAGTCGCGGTGCGGGACAGAAGGTTGCGGTCATCGATACCGGCGTGAATCGGCATCCGCGACTGTCCGCGCTGCAAGCCGGTGGTGACTACGTCTCGGACTCCGATGGCACCGTCGACTGCGACGGCCACGGCACCCTGGTCGCGGGCATTATCGCCGCGCGCCCCAGCCCGGATGATGCCTTCGTCGGTGTCGCGCCCGATGCCGAGATCCTCACCATCCGCCAATTGAGCACACATTATGAGCGCAAGGATCGCGCGGGCGACCAGCCGCCGGATGCCATGGTGCGCTCCGGTTACGGCAGTGTGCTCGCCCTCGCCGCCTCGGTGGTCCGCGCCGTCGATATGGGTGCCACGGTCATCAATATTTCCGAAGTCTCTTGCAGCGCAGTCGGAACCGATACAGCCGATGTCCCGCTCGGTGCCGCGGTGAAGTACGCCTACGACCACAATGTGGTGGTGGTCGCCGCGGCGGGCAATGTGGACAACGGCGGCGCATGCGAGAAACAGAACGAAGGTGCGGGCTGGGACAGCGTGCAGACCATCGCGAGTCCGGCCTGGTTTCAGCCCTACGTCCTGACCGTGGCCTCCATCGATCCGAACGGCTCACCCTCGGCGCTGTCGCTGCACGGGCCGTGGGTCGGCGCCGCCGCCATCGGGCGCAATATCGTCTCGCTCGACAATAAGCCGGGCGGCACCGGACTGGTCAATGGCGCGGTCACCCAGGAGGGCACCGGAACCATACAGGGCACGAGTTTCGCCGCACCCTATGTCGCCGGACTCGCCGCACTGGTCCGGTCCCGGTTCCCGGAACTCACTGCGGGACAGGTCATAGACCGAATCACCCGCACCGCCCAAGCGCCTGGCCAGGGTCGCGACGACCGTGTCGGCCACGGCCTGATCGATCCGCTGGCCGCGCTCACCGCCCAACTCCCGGACAAACCGGTGAGCGTCGGTGCCGACATTCCACGTGTCATGGCGGCCCCGGTACATCCGGCGCGACCCGATCCGCTGCCGCGCCGTGTCGCGATCATCGGCTCGGTCACCTGTCTGGTCGTGCTGGGACTCGGTGCGGCACTGTCGATTCCGTTCCGACGCGCTCGCGGTTCCGCCGACCTCGAGTCCGAAGTAACTTAAGCAGTAGAGGGACCCATGGCTACCGAAGGTTTCGTGCGCCGCCCCCGCATCGCCCCGCCGCGCGCGCCGGGCGGTGAGGTGGCGTTGAATTCGCCGCCGGAGATCCAGCGGGCCATGCCCGGACCACTGATCATGAAGTTGATGCCGGTGATTATGGTGGTCGCCGTCGTCGGCATGATCGCGATGATGGTGATGATGGGTCGCAACCTGCTCGCCAACCCGTTCATGATGATGTTCCCGATGATGATGCTCATGTCGATGGGCGGCATGATGCTCGGCATGCGGGGCAACGGCCCCAAGGGGGCTGGCGAACTCAACGAGGAGCGCAAGGACTACTTCCGCTATCTGGACCAGATGCGCAAGGACGTCCGCCGCACCGGCAACAAGCAGCTGGAATCGCTGATCTGGAGTCATCCGGAACCGATCGATCTGCCGTCGGTGGTCGGCACCCGCCGGATGTGGGAGCGTAGGCCCAACGATCCGGACTTCGGACATGTGCGGGTCGGGGTGGGCAGCCATCGGTTGGCGACCAAGTTGGCACGTCCGGAAACCGGTCCGCTGGAAGATCTGGAGCCGGTCTCCACCGTGGCATTGCGTCGTTTCGTACGAACCCATTCGGTGGTGCACCAGCTGCCGACCGCGGTATCGCTGCGGGCCTTCCCGGCCATCAATATCGGCGGCGACACTGAGGAAGCCAGAATGCTGGCGCGCGCGATGCTGATGGAGCTCACCGCATTTCACGGGCCCGACCACGTCGCGGTCGCCATAGTCTGCGCTGATCCGGACGGATCCGCCTGGGAATGGGCGAAATGGCTGCCGCACCTGCAACATCCGACCGTCCGCGACGGCATGGGCTCGGCCAGAATGGTGTACGGCTCGCTGGCCGAACTCGAAACCGCACTGGCCTCCGAACTGCTCGAGCGCGGCCGCTTCATGCGCAATCCGCAACCGACACAGGGCCGTTTGCATCTGGTGGTCATTATCGATGACGGCTACGTCAACGGCACCGAGCGCCTGGTCAGCGAATCCGGTCTGGACTCGGTCACCGTGCTCGATCTGACTGCACCCGAGAACGGCCTTGCCGCGCGGCGCGGCCTGCAATTGGTGGTCGGTGACGGTGCGGTAAGCGCGAAAAGCGCTGCGGGAATAGAGAAATTCGCCGCCGCCGATGAGGTGAGCACGGCCGAATCCGCATCCTTCGCCCGCAGCCTGGCCCGGTTCCGTATCGCGACGGCCGCACAGATCGTCAGTCTCGGCGACGACACCCGGACCGATCCGGGACTTATGGCGCTGCTGAAGATTCCGGATGCCGCGCAGATCGAACCATCGAAAGTCTGGCGTCCGCGCACGGCTCGTGAGCGGCTGCGGGTGCCGATCGGCGTCACCCCGGACGGCACCCCGGTCGAAATCGATATCAAGGAATCCGCCGAGAGCGGTATGGGACCGCACGGATTGTGTATCGGCGCAACAGGTTCGGGTAAGTCCGAATTCCTTCGCACGCTGGTGCTTTCCATGGTTACGACGCACTCGCCAGATGCCCTGAACCTGGTGCTCGTCGACTTCAAGGGCGGCGCGACCTTCCTCGGCCTCGACTCGCTGCCACATGTCGCCGCGGTCATCACCAACCTCGAGGAAGAACTCTCGATGGTGGACCGCATGAAGGATGCGCTGGCCGGTGAGATGAACCGCCGCCAGGAATTGCTCCGCGCCGCAGGCAATTTCGCCAATGTCACCGACTACGAGAAGGCGCGCGCGGCGGGCGTCGCGCTCGACCCACTGCCCGCACTATTCGTCATCGTCGACGAGTTTTCCGAATTGCTCTCGCAGAAGCCGGATTTCGCGGATCTGTTCGTGATGATCGGCCGCCTCGGTCGCTCACTGCACGTCCATCTGCTGCTGGCCTCGCAGCGACTCGAGGAGAACAAGCTGCGCGGCCTGGACTCGCATCTGTCCTACCGGATCGGTCTGCGCACCTTCTCCGCCAACGAGTCCCGCGCCGTACTCGGCATTACCGACGCCTACCACCTGCCCGGCATTCCGGGCTCGGGTTATCTCAAGAGCGATGCCGACGATCCGTTGCGATTCAACGCAACCTATGTGTCCGGGCCGTATGTCTCACCGAGCGGCAGCCGACAGGTGGATGGCCGGGTGGTCGGCGGTCAGTCGCCGACGGTGTTCACCGCCGGACCGGTCGAGGCGGCGCAGCGACCGGGGCCGGTGCGGATGGAGCTGCCCGACCTGCCGCCGCCACCGGGTGCGCAGCCGGAAGGGGAGTCGCTGGGCGGCGTGCCGGAGACGCTGCTCGAGGTCGTCGTGAAACGCCTTACCGGACACGGCCGCCCGGCACACGAGGTCTGGTTGCCGCCGCTGGACGAATCGCCGACGGTGGATATGTTGCTGCCCGATCCGGATTGGCGTTCCCCGGTAAACCGGCACGGCCAGCTGTGGATGCCGATCGGCATCATCGACAAACCCTACGAACAGCGCCGTGATGTCCTGACCATCCAATTGGCCGGTGCCCAAGGCAATGTCGCGGTCGTCGGCGGTCCGCAGTCTGGCAAGTCGACCACCATCCGCACGATCATCATGGCCGCCGCGGCGACCCACAGCCCCGAACAGGTCCAGTTCTACTGCCTCGATTTCGGTGGCGGCAGCCTCGCCGGTCTGTCCGGTCTGCCGCATGTAGGTTCGGTCGCGGGCCGCCTGGACGGCGATCGGGTGCGCCGTACCGTCGCCGAGTTGACCACGCTGATGCGCCAGCGCGAGGAGCGCTTCGCCGAACTCGGCATTGAATCCATGGTGGATTTCCGGCGCCGCAAGTACTCCCAGATGGAGGCCCGGCTGATCAACGGGACCGAGGCCGATCCCAATGATCCGCTCGCCGCGGACCAGTTCGGCGATGTTTTCCTGGTCATCGACGGCTGGGCGGCCATGCGCGAGGAGTTCGACACCATCGAACCGCAGATCACCGCCATTGCGGCACAGGGTCTTTCGTACGGCATCCACCTGATCATCGGCGCCGCGCGCTGGGGTGAGATCCGGCCCAATGTGAAAGATCAGATCGGTACCCGGGTAGAGCTGCGCCTCGGCGACCCGACCGATTCCGAAATGGGCAGGCGCACAGCGGCTCTGGTGCCGGTTGGTCGCCCCGGTCGTGGTCTCACACCCGATGAACTGCATATGCTCATCGCACTGCCCCGACTTGATTCCGATTCCGATCCGCAGACGCTGGCGGAGGGCGCCGCCCAGGCCAGAGATCAAATGCAGCAGCTCTATCCGGGCCGCCGCGCCCCCGAGGTGCGGATGCTGCCGTTGCAGATGAGTCGCGACGAGGTCGTGGCGATCGCGCGCAAGCACGCGGTCGAACTCGGCCCGACCAAGGTCCTCGTCGGGCTCGGCGAGAACGAATTGGACCCGTTCGTCTTGGACTTCGGTCAAGAGCCGCATTTCATGGCCTTCGCCGACGTCGAATGCGGCAAGACGACGCTGCTGCGCAATATCGCCATGGGCATTACCGAGAACGCGACACCGGAACAGGCCAAGATCATCCTGATCGACTACCGCCGCAGCCTGCTCGGCGTGGTCGACGAGGCCCATCTCGGCGGCTATTCCACCTCATCGCAGACCTGCGGACCGATGGTCAACGAACTCGCCCGCTACATGTCCAAGCGTATCCCGGGCTCCGATATCACCCCGCAGCAGTTGCGCGAGCGCAGCTGGTGGACCGGACCCGAAATCTACCTGCTGATCGACGATTACGACATGATCACGGCGGGCATCAATCCACTGCTGCCACTGCTGGAATACCTGCCGCAGGCTCGCGATATCGGTCTGCACGTGGTTGTCACCCGCCGCACCGGCGGCGTCTCGCGCGCCCTCTACGACAACGTGCTCGGCGGTATGAAGAACCTCTCCGTCGACGCGCTGATCATGAGTGGCCCCAAGGATGAGGGCAAGCTGATCGGTGATGTCCGTCCGATGAAGCTGCCGCCCGGGCGCGGCATCCTGGTGTCGCGCAACCGCGGTCAGGAGATGGTGCAGATCGCCTATCTGCCGCCGCTGTGAGCCTCGGGCGCCGACTCTGGCGTCGGCTGCGGCACATTGGTCAGCGTCGACGTCCTCGGCTCGAAGGTCCAGCTGTCGGAACGGCGTTGGAACAGCGCACGGGACGGTCCCGAGGCGGCCGGGCCCGCGATCCTGGCCAGATGGAAGCCTTCCTTGTGGTAATAGGCATGCAGATCGGTATTGGTTGTCCAGGCGTCCAGTCGGACCCAATGGCGTTGTCGTTGGCGCGCAAGCGATGCGGCGTGGGCCAATAGGCGATGGCCGACGCGCTGGCCGGCGAAGCGGAGATCGACGATCATGAAATGTGCGATCACCGCGTCGGTCAGTTCCCAAGGCGACCACAACCCCGGGTCCGACCGGTCGTTGACGGTGATCGTCCCGGCCGGTTCCCCGGCCACCTCGGCGATCCAGGTTTCGCCCGCGTCCAGCGATTCGCCGACGGCCCGCGCGAAGATCTCGATCGGTAGGCCGCGGGCCGCGACGGTCCACTGATCGGAGCCGCGCGCCGTGAGCCAGGCCGTGCGCTGGATCCGAAGCCGGCAGATCGTGCCGAGATCACTCAGGGTTGCCCGGCGGATGCTATTCATGACTGCACCGTATTCATGGCGGAACGTTTTTCATGGCAATGAGATACCCGGCCCGTAGGAAATGCCGAGCGTATGTCGGATGACGTTGCTGCCCGCGTCGTCGCCGAGTTCATAGGCCAGCCGGTTGCGGGTGGCGATCGACCGATGCCGGGTGGCCCTGGTGATGCGCTCGTGGTTGGCGCCGATGCGTAGATGGTCCAGCAGTATGGTGCCGGTCGCCACACCGAGCACGATCGCCTCCTCGGCACTGGCCGGGCGGGCGACGAGCGTGTCGCGGTGCGCGGTCTCGGCGTGGCCGCGGTCGGCCAGCCGGCGTGTCGTGCCCTCGGGAATATCGTGCGGCGAGTCGATGCCGGTCGCCTCCGCCAAATCCCGTGGATAGAAACTGACCTCCCACGACCATGGTTCGTTGTCCAGGAACTGGACGACCGTCCTGGCCAGCACCCAGGAATTCTCCGACACGCCCAGCCAATGCGCCACCTGCGGATCCGCCGGTTCCATCTTCGCGCTGAACTCCTTGGTCGGCTCGCGATGTGCGGCGCGCGCGATCTCTTCGAAAATATCGTGGGCGGATTGCGGACGATCCGGACGAATATGGTCGGTGACAACCGATTCCAGAACTTCTTGGTTTCGTACGATGGTGCCACGGGAAGTAGCTGTGTAGACCAGATTTTCGGCAACGAGCACGTGAATGGCGTTGCGCGCGGTAGTGATCGAAACCTGCATTTGATCGGCCAGCTCGGTATGGCTGGGCAACCGATCGCCCGGATTCCACTTGCCTGCGCGGATCTCCTCGCGGAGGAGGTCTGCGATCCGGAGATACGTCGGACCGTCCGCCATCTTGCTCCTCGGTCAGTCATGCAGGTAACGAAGTGTACTCTTCGTGACTCCCTACGGCCCGGTAACGCTTGACAGGTGCCTTCAGAGGTTTATTGTAATGAACGTCCTGATCCAGGTGTTGTGCGGCGATGACGGCGAGGCAACGTGGCAGGTTCGGATTCATCAACGGTTGTGATGGCTCTTCCAGGCACACCGAAGTGTGTCGATTCGACGGTGCAGTCCCTGACCCATGGACTACTTCCCACGTCGGATCTACTTGTACGGGCGTGTCGCGGTCACCGAGTTGTCGGTGGTCCGCTGCTCTGGTTCGCCCGTGACCTAGCGATTCTGCACGAAAGACGGCTCGTCGGTCGTGGCGGATCGGTATCCACCGATCCAGCGACGATCCTCGAAATCGAGCGTCGCAGAATCGAATTGGTCATGGCGATCGACGATTGGGTGGCGCGCAGTGTGCCGCAGCATCGGCTCGGCGCGACACTACACACCGAAACCGTCGGTTCGGTTATCGACCGGATCGCGGAGTCCTCGGTCCGCGCGCACCACGCGTTGATGACGCTGGACGCGCACGACGAACAACTACACGGCGCATGGCATCATCTGGCCGAATTGGCCGATGCCTACGACGATTTGGTGCGCGATATCCTCGCGGGCCGACGCCGACTCCCGGAGTGGTGACGACCCGGGTGACGAGAGGCCGTGGCTTCCCTACCGGCTAGCCACGGCCCCTTGCCGTTTCGCGAGTCGCCGAGCGCAGTCCAATGGCGGCGCCCATCGGATAGCGGGCCGCCATTCGACTACCGTCGGCGTGCGGATCAGGCTACCGGCGTCTGGTGTTGGGGGACAGGCACCAGCGGCCGTGCTCGGCTTCGCGGACCAGATCGCTGTATGCATTGGACAATTCGGCTAGTCGCGTCCATGTCACGTGCATACGTTCGCCGGTCAGATCGTCGGTCATCAGCAGGTGGAAGGCGTGGTCGGCGGTGGCTGCGATGCGATCGATGATGTCACCGAGTGCGGCGTCGCGATGGTCGTCGGTGCGCAGCGTCAGGTGCTCGGTTGCCCAGGTATTGATATTGGCAACCAATTCCACTCGGAGGCAGTCGATTACGGCCGCACGCTGGGGATGCTCGCGTCTTATGCGGTGCAACCGGACCAGATCGCGCGACCATCGGCAGACATGGCCGCGGACCTGTTTTCCGCTCAGCGCGCACAGTAGTTCGCTGGTGCTCGGCAGTGCCGAGCCGGCATTCGTCCGCACCAGCATCGGAGGCCGACGGAACGTCGGGTTACTACAGTGCGCTGGCGCGTTCACAGCGGTGCAGTGAGCTCGAGGTGGATACCGTCGGGATCGCTGAAGGACAGGATCGCGATGCCGAGTCCGTCCAGCGGCGTGACCTCGCCGTGTTCGATTCCGGCCTCGGCCAGCCGGGCGGCGGTGCGGGCCAGATCGTGGACCGAGGGCACGGTGAAGCTGAGATGGTCCAGACCGACGCGTTCGGAATCGAATTTATCGGTTGGTTCGGCCACCGGGCGTAGTCCGAACAGCATTCCGTTCGTTTGGAATACGACGCCGCCGTAGAATTGGGCCGGATCGGTGCGCACCTGCGGATCCTCGGGTCGACCCGGTGATTCGACCGCGATCTCGAAACCGAGCACGTCGCGGTAGAACGCCTTGGAGCGGTCGATATCGGTCACGGTCAGGCGGATGTGGTGGATACCGGTGGTTTCGACGAGCGTCATTTGAACTCCGCGGGGCAGGCCGGATAGGTAGTACGAACCCTAAGCCGCTTATTCCGCAGTTCCGAGTGTCGGAAACGACATATTCAGTACTGTTTGCGACATGGATGTTGCGGTCTTCGTGCAGGACGGCGTCGCCGACCTCGGCCTCACCGCGGTACTGGAGACCTTCGCGACCGCCAATGGACTGCGCGAGGAACTGGAGACGGCACCCGAACCATGGCGGGTGCACATCGTCGCCGATGGTGAACAAGTGCGTACGGCGCACGGTTTCCGCGCGCAAACGACGCCGATGACCGAACTGCCGGACGATGTCGGTCTGATCGTCGTCCCCGCAACGCGCGTCCTGGATGCGGATGGGCTGATCGGCGTGGTCGCCGCACCCGCGAATCGGCCGGTGCTGCAACTGATGACGCGGGCCTATGAATCCGGCGCGCACCTCGCCGCGGCCTGCACCGGTACTTTCTACCTGGCCGAGGCCGGCGTGCTGGACGGCGTGGTTGCGACGACGAGTTGGTGGCTCGGCCCGGCCTTTCGACGCCGGTACCCGCGCATCGACCTGGACGAGAGCCGAATCCTGTGCCGGGCGGATCGGCTCACCACCGCCGCGGCCTCGCTATCGCATATCGACCTCGCGCTGGCGCTGATCGCCGCGCAGAGTCCGACCCTGGCCGAGTTGACTGCCCGGTATTTGGTGGTCGGCGATCGCCGCACGCAGATCGATTCCGCGATACCGGAGGTGATCGCCCGCAACGACTCCCTGGTCGCCGCATTCGAGCGCTGGGTGCGCGACCATATCGCCCAGCAGTTCCGCATCGCCGACGCGGCGCACCTGCTCGGCGTCACCGAACGCACCCTGCAGCGCGCCACCCAAGCCGAAATCGGGATGTCGCCCCGGGATTTCGTGCACGAGGTCCGGCTGGAACGCGCCACCCAACTGCTGCGCACCACGACCCTTACCATCGACGCGATAGCGGACAAGGTCGGCTACATGAACGGGGGCACACTGCGCGGACTGTTCCGCCGTCGTCGCGGTCGGTCCATCGCGGAGGTACGCGCGTCCCGATTATCCTGGTGAGAGGCGTGATCACGGCGTCGGTGACCACGACGGAGCGAGTCTTACCAGGGAGAAGTTCGCGGCCCGTCTCGCGTTCGCGCGAAGGCGCGGCCATCGAACTCAGCCGAGTGGCCGAAGCACATCGCCGCAGGTGCGAGTCTCGGCTGTGCCGCTAGGACTGCTTGCGGGTCGAAAGGGGGCCGCTGGGACTGCTTGCGGTTGCTCGAGAGGGGGCCCGCTGGGACTGC
>NZ_JBFANH010000011.1:55110-245044 GCF_040674755.1 Nocardia sp. NPDC049737
GCTTGCGGTTGCTCGAAAGGGGGCCGCTGGGACTGCTTGCGGTTGCTCGAAAGGGGGCCGCTGGGACTGCTTGCGGTTGCTCGAAAGGGGGCCGCTGGGACTGCTTGCGGTTGCTCGAAAGGGGGCCGCTAGGACTGCTTGCGGTCACTCGAAAGGGGCCGCCAGCGAACGCTTGCGGTCGCTAGACAGGGTCGGACGCGAGACACCAGGGGCCGCGAATACGCCGCGCGGCGGGCGCGGCAAATCAGACGCTATAGCGGCGGTGGTCGATTCCGAATTC
Organism: Nocardia sp. NPDC049737; assembly: GCF_040674755.1. Taxonomy (NCBI): domain Bacteria; kingdom Bacillati; phylum Actinomycetota; class Actinomycetes; order Mycobacteriales; family Nocardiaceae; genus Nocardia; species Nocardia sp. NPDC049737. The sequence goes on from NZ_JBFANH010000011.1 coordinate 55,391, forward strand.
GTCGGCGACGGTCGCGGCGAGTTCGACGTAGGCGCGCTTGGTGGTTTTGTGCAGGCGGTGCAGATCGATCTCGGCGCCCTCGGACAGGTGTGAGTCGTACGGAATGATGTGCACCGCGCGGCAGCGCGACAGGAAGTATTCGCGCAGTTGCTGGATGCCGACATTCGGGGAACCCTCACGCGGCAGGTTGATCACCACGACCGCATTGCGAACCAGATGGTCGTGGCCGTGCAGGGACAACCAGTCGAGCGTCGCCGCCGCACTCCGCGCGCCATCGATCGCGGCCGAAGAGATCAGCACAAGCGAATGCGCGAGGTCGAGTACGCCGCCCATGGCCGAATGCATCAGTCCGGTACCGCAGTCGGTCAGGATGATGTTGTAGAACCGCTGCAGGATGCGCGCGACCGCGCGGTACTCCTCGTCGTTGAACGCCTCCGACGCCGCCGGATCCCGTTCGCTGGCAAGTACTTCCAATCGGCTGGTGCCCTGCGAGGTATGCCTGCGCACATCCGAATAGCGCTGGATCGCGGGATCGAGCAGGAGATCACGCACCGTCGAGCGGGTCTGCAACGGCACCCGCTGCGACAGCGTGCCGAAGTCCGGATTGGCATCGACCGCGATCACCCGGTCACCACGGATGGAGGCGAAGATCGACCCGAGACCCATTGTCGTGGTCGTCTTTCCGACGCCACCCTTGAGCGAGAGCACCGCGATCCGATAATCACCACGCACCGGCTGCCGGATCCGCGCCACCAACTCCTGCAGCCGCAGCTCCTCCGCGGACAACCCGGGGTTGATCGCGCCACCGGAAACATGGTGCACGGCCTTGCGCCACCCACTGCTCGGCGACTTCTTCGCCCGCCGCAACGGCACGTCATCCAGCGAAGGCTGCGGCCCATGCGGATGCTGCGGCTGATACTGCCCACCCTGCTGATACCCGGGCGGCATCCCCTGCCCATACCCCGGCCCTTGCGGCCCAGCTGGCGGTTGGCCGTACCCCTGCGGATCCCCAACGGGCGCTTGCTGTCCCATCGGCCCCGGCCCATGCTGCCATTGGTCAGCAGGCTCACCCGTCGGCGACTGCGGCCCCAATGCCCGCGCCGCCGGATTCTGCCACTGCTCACCCTCGGGTGCGCGCCTGATCTGCGGCTGCCCATACCCAGGCGCACCTTGCCGCGCTGCGTAATCGCCGTCAGGCGCTTGGCCAGTGTGCCCGGGGCCGCCGTGCCACGGTGCCTCGCCGCCGGGGGGCTGACCTGTCGGTCCGAGTTCGCCGTGCTGCGGTGCTTGGTCGCCGCCGGGTGCTTGGCCCGTAGGCGCGGGTCCGGCTTGCCATGGTGCGTGATCATCGCCGGGGGCTTGCCCTACGGGGCCGCTCTGCCATGGTGGGCCAGCCTGATCACCGACCGGCGCCTGCCCGATAGGCGGTTGCGTGTACGCGGGCCCGCTCTGCCACTGCGCGGCTTGATTACTGCCAGCGGCTTGCCCCGCAGGGCCGAGGCCGCTCGGCGGGGGGTCTTGGTTGCCGGCGGGTGTACGTCCGATGGGGCCGCTCTGGGACTGTGCCTGGTCGCCGCCGGGAGCCTGCCCCGTGGGCACCGGACCGCCCTGCCGCAGTGCCTGGTCGCCAGATGCGTTCCCCGCTGCTCCATGTCCGCCCTGCAATGGCGCATGGTCGCTGCCGGGGACTTGCCCCGTGGGCGCCGGTCCGCCTTGCCAAGGTGCGCGATCGCCGTCGGGTGCCTGCCCGATAGACGATTGCGCGTACCCGGGTCCGTTCTGCCACGGCCCCGCCGGGTCGCTGCTGGGCGTTTGCGCCGTGGGGCTGGGTGCGTTCTGCCATGGCGCTTGGTCGCTGCCGGGTGCTCGGCCCGAGGGTCCGGCTCCGCTCTGCCGAAGTGGGCCTGCCTGATCGCCGACCGGTGCCTGGCCGCTGGGCGTTTGCGCATACCCAGGACCGTTGTGCCACTGACCATTCGGCTGGTCGGCACCCGGTGCTTGCGGTCCCGCTGGGGGCTGCGCGAACCCAGGCGCATCGCGGTCGCTGATCCGCCCTTCGGCTACGTCGGGTTGTTCCGTTCCGGCCGCGTTTCCTTGGTCGTGCGGCCCATGCGGTGCCGACCGCTCGCCGGTCGGAACTTGCTGATCGCCAGCTGTGTCGGTCGCCCCTGCGGGATCACCGCTGAACTCACTTGCCGCGGCGGCCGCGTCGATTTCCGATGGCAACCGGTGTCGTCCACCGATGGGCGTCGGTGCGTCCGTCGTTCCGGGCACGGGGTGCGCGGTCCAGGCAGGCGCGGCCAAGCCACGTTCCCGTTGCGCCGCAGCGGATCCCGACTGCGCGGCGGTCCCGATCGGCAGCTGGGATTCGGCTACCGTTCCCGGCGGTCCCGAGCCTGGACGTCCGAGCTCCTCGTCCGATGCCTGCGGTGTCGCCGCCGGTCCTTGGAGCTCAGAACCGGCGGGATCGGAGCCGGTGACCCATTCGGGCGCCGCCGAGCCGCTATCACCTTGCGGCCGATCGGATTCCGACTCTCCGGTGCCGGTAGCCCCTTGGAAATCAGCTCCGTGAGCTGACGGCGGCTGGCGGAACTCGCCGCCCGGTGCCTGCGGTGTCGATGCCGGTCGGTGGAAGTCGCCGCCCGGAGCTTGTGCTGCGGCCGCGGGGGCGTCGAACTCGCCACCGGGTGCGTGTGGTGCCGATGGGGGTCGTTGGAAGTCGTTGCCGGGTGCCTGTAGTGCGGACGCGGGGCGATGGAACTGGCCCGGCGTCTTTGGTGCTGGCCCCGAGCTGGGTGCCTGCGCGGAGGCTGGATCGTCGTTGGCCGTTCGCGGTGCCTGACCGTATTGGCCGTAGTCGTGCGGTGCATTGCCACTCGCGGACGATGTTGTGCCCGAAGGTGATCCGCTCGCGGTGGGGTGGCCGGTGTTGGTAACCCGTGGGGAGCTGCCCGGTCGCCTCGTCGGATCGACCGTGGCGGAATCGAATATCGGTGTCGCACCCTGGGATTCCGCGCGATCGCCCGTGTCTTCGACGGAACCGACTGCGTCGTTCGCGGCCTGCTCGGCACCCGGCGCTCGCGCCGAGTCGTCCTGGTCCGTACGGCTTGCTGCCCCTGGTTCATCCGTCGCTGCCCCGGCTGCCGAGCCGGAACCACCTGCGACGCCGGCGTCGGAAGGTACGCTGGAATCCACAGCCGACGGCGCATCGAATTCCGCTGGTGGCGGCGGCAATTCAGGCCGCTGGCCGGTACGGGTGGCCGCTTGTGCATCAGCGGTCTGATCCGCAGTCGACTGCTGCGGCGTAAGCCAGGGCGGCGGACCATCGTCACCTTGTGCGCCCGGCTGAACAGTCTCGTCCATCTGCCGCGCCGAGCCTTGGCCACCGTCCGAGCCAAGGTGCGACTCGTCGAGTCCCGGGCCTGAGCTGTCGGTACGAGAGCCCGGCCGCGACTCGTCGAGTCGCGAAGGTGGACTGTCGATTCCGCGCGGATCGTGCGGCCGTGGTTCGTCGTGCCGGGTCGGCGGTCCGTCGACACCATGAGCGCCCGGTGGGCGCGGTTCATCGAGTCGCGAAGGTGGGTCATCGGTCCCGCGTGAGTGCGGTGGGGTGAGCTGCGCGGACGGGTCGTCGATTCCGCGCGCGTGCGGTTCGTCGAGCCCGTCGGTGCCATGCGAGGTCGATGCGTGTGGTGCGCCGACCGGTGGGGGCGGCGTGAGTTGGCCATTGTCCGAGCGGTTTTCGGGCGTCGACGGATGGCCGGATTGCGCGGGTGCCGAGTCTGCGGGTGTGTGTGGGCCTATACCGGCGGGTTCGGGGGTCGGACGGCCCTGTTCGGGGCGTGGCGTATCGAGCCATGGCGTCGAAGCGTCGAAGTCGCCGGTCGGCGGCATGCCCGGGTGCTCGCTCGTCGGCGGCTTCGGTGCGTGAGGCGAATACGGTTGTGCCGCGGCCTGGTTCGGCGGGGGCGTCAGCTCGGGGCGCGACGTCTGGTAGCGCACCGTTTCCTCGACGGACGCGGGCGGCTCTGTGACAGTCGGTTGCCCCGTACCTGGCTGCTGGAAACCGGGCGGCTGCTGGAAAGCAGGCGGTTGGCCTGCGCCCAACTGCTGGGCGGGAGACGTTCGGGTAGCGCCCGGCTGCTGGTAGTCGGCAGCGGGCTGTTGCGGGCCGGAAGGGGGTGGCGGCACCAGCGGTTGCGACGGTGGCGTCGGCGGCCTGCTGCCGAGCGGGTCGAAGGCGGCGGAGGGCTGCCGCGGGTTGCGGGTCGGCAGCGGATTGCTGCCTTGCCAGCCGTTTTCCGGATGCGGCGAACCCTGAGCTGGTCCAGCCGGGCGCGCGTGTGGGCCGGAGTCGTGCTGCGGTGGCCCCTGGCGCGGGTCCCCTTGCTCGGGGCCGCGTTGGGGCTCGGGTCCACGAAAGGCGTTCGGGCCCTGGAAGCCACCCGGTCCGCTGTGTAGTTCGAAACCGGGCCCGGACAATTCGCGCCCCGGTGAACCCGGGCGCGGGCTCTGCTCCTCGGGCTGCTCGTCCTTACCTTTGCGTCGGCCGAATCGGCGCTTGTCCCGGCGCGCGGCTTCGGGACGTTCGGTCTCCGGCGCGCGCTTGGAACGTCCACGCCGCGAAGGCGCTTCATCGATGAGGTCGTCGTGTGGCAGGTTCTGTACGGGCGCTTCGTAGCCGCCGGTGACATCGCTCTCGGATAGCCACGGGGGCAGCATGGGGAGGCCGTCGTTATTACGGCTCACATGTCCCCCTTGATCTGCTCGACCTTTATTTTTGGGCTGTGGTCAGTTTACGCGACGAGTCTGCCTCATCACGGTTGGGGAGTGGCCCGAACGGCCGGGTTTTCGAGCACTTCCCTCGCGGGATCTGTTGGGCCCCATGCACCACTCGATGAGATAGGCCGAAAATGGCCCGCGTTGGGTGTACGGGCTGACTGCGCGGTCGATTGCCGCGCGTCTGCTTCGCCACCGGCGTCCCGCCTCGGACCCGGCCTCCGACGGCCTCTTATATCCGGCAATGGCTTCATGCATCCCGGCAAGCAACGTCTTCCCGCAACGCTCCCCTCGCACCTGCCGGAGTGGCGAACCCCCTCGATCGCATCAGCGGCACCGGTGGTCGCCTCCGCGAGTGCGCCCGCCGCTTCCGGTGCGACCTATTCACGAAGTACTTGCCATCCTCCCGTTCGGCCGCGCTGGAATGGCGACGAAACTGGATGCCGTTGCCGTGCCCATGCCGAGTAAGCATGCCGAGGAAGATGGGGAACCGTGTCAGATGAGATGCCCGCGCCGGAGAAGCCGCTGGACTCGACTCCACGACAATCAGAGCATCACCGACTTCCGGTCTCGTCACCGACAGTGGCTGCTGTGCGAGGATCACGGCTCTGACGCAGCTGCGGGCAGCATGACTACGCTGGCAACTGCGGGTCGACGCACCGCCACACGCGCACCAGAGGCGAAACAGTAGGAGCCCCGCTCCGTGTGACCAGGGCGAATTGGCCTGCCAGCAATTAAACCGGTAAGCTTGGTCGGCGGTGCACCTACGCGCCGACTGTTTGCATGCCACTGATCGGTTCGACCGATGAGTTACATGGAATCAGATACAAGGCAATCAAACCAGGTTTGAGCGTAAACCGGGATCGCGGAGGACATGGCGAAGAAAGACGGGGCCATCGAGGTCGAGGGTCGAGTTGTCGAGCCGCTGCCCAATGCGATGTTCCGGATCGAGCTCGAGAACGGGCACAAGGTTCTCGCGCACATCAGCGGAAAGATGCGGCAGCACTACATTCGCATCCTTCCTGAGGACCGTGTGGTCGTCGAGCTTTCGCCCTACGACCTCTCACGCGGCCGCATCGTTTACCGCTACAAGTGAATCGAGTGGGCTTCGCCCCGGACCCCCATCAGGGCCTGGGCTTTGCCCATCGAGCACGGCGCCCAGTGCGGCGGCAAAGGCTTCCCCAGTCTCCCGGCTGGGGAAAAACTGTGTTCACACCCGTGTGAACCGAACAAGATTGGACGGACGTGAAGGTTCAGCCGAGCGTCAAGAAGATCTGCGAGAAGTGCAAGGTGATCCGCCGTCACGGTCGGGTCATGGTGATCTGCGAGAACCTGCGCCACAAGCAGCGCCAGGGCTGATTTTCGCGGCACCAGCCGGGCACCGATCACTGATCGGCTTGGCCAACTAAAGAAGAACTCCCAGCTCCAGCCGCACACTGCGGATATTCGGATCGCGCGGTTCCTCGGAATCGCAAGGTCGGAAGGTGTGCGAGCCAACCACCGGTACGGAGGCCGGTGCCCCACCAGACGAGGGGACGGACAGGGAGCAGACCTCCGCAACGATTAAGGAACCTGCCACATGGCACGTCTCATGGGCGTTGATCTCCCGCGCGAAAAGCGCATGGAGATCGCGCTGACCTACATCTACGGCATCGGCCGTACCCGCTCCAAGGAGATCCTCGAGGCAACGGGCGTCAGCCCCGACCTGCGCTCGAAGGATCTCAGCGACGAGCAGGTCACGCAGCTGCGTGACTACATCGAGGGCTCGGCCCTCAAGGTCGAGGGTGACCTGCGCCGCGAGGTGCAGGCCGACATTCGACGCAAGATCGAGATCGGCTGCTACCAGGGTCTGCGCCACCGTCGTGGCCTGCCCGTGCGTGGCCAGCGCACCAAGACCAACGCGCGCACCCGCAAGGGCCCGAAGCGCACCGTCGCAGGCAAGAAGAAGTAGGGGATATAAGGATGCCTCCGAAGAGTCGGGCCTCCGGCCCCAAGAAGACCCAGAAGTCGCGTCGCCGGGAAAAGAAGAACGTCCCGCACGGCCACGCGCACATCAAGAGCACGTTCAACAACACCATCGTGTCGATCACCGACCCGTCCGGCAACGTCATCTCGTGGGCGTCCTCGGGCCACGTCGGCTTCAAGGGTTCGCGCAAGTCGACCCCGTTCGCCGCGCAGCTCGCCGCCGAGAACGCTGCCCGCAAGGCGCAGGAGAACGGCGTCAAGAAGGTCGACGTGTTCGTCAAGGGCCCGGGTTCGGGCCGCGAGACCGCGATCCGTTCGCTGCAGGCCGCAGGCCTGGAAGTCGGCACGATCTCCGATGTCACCCCGCAGCCGCACAACGGCTGCCGTCCGCCCAAGCGGCGTCGCGTCTAGCGGGAAAGGAATAACGAAAAATGGCTCGTTACACAGGCCCTATCACCCGCAAGTCGCGTCGTCTGCGGGTCGACCTCGTCGGAGGCGACCAGGCGTTCGAGCGTCGTCCGTACCCGCCCGGTCAGCACGGCCGCGCGCGGATCAAGGAGAGCGAGTACCTGCTCCAGCTGCAGGAGAAGCAGAAGGCGCGCTTCTCCTACGGCGTCATGGAGAAGCAGTTCCGCCGGTACTACGAAGAGGCCAACCGCCTCAAGGGCAAGACCGGTGACAACCTGCTCCGTCTGCTCGAGTGCCGCTTGGACAACGTCGTGTACCGCGCCGGTCTGGCGCGCACCCGTCGGCAGGCTCGCCAGCTGGTCAGCCACGGTCACTTCCTGGTGAACAACCGGGCCGTGAACGTCCCCAGCTTCCAGGTGACCCAGTACGACATCATCGATGTCAAGGAGAAGTCGCTCGGCACGCTGCCGTTCCAGGTCGCGCGTGAGACCGTCGGCGACCGCCCGGTTCCGGGCTGGCTGCAGGTGATCCCGGGCCGGCTGCGGATCCTGGTGCACCAGGTGCCCGAGCGCGCTCAGATCGATGTGCCGCTGTCGGAACAGCTGATCGTCGAGTACTACTCGAAGTAACAGCTCACCGCTGCTGGTGCGTGGTCGTCGGCATTGCCCGCGACCACGCACAACCCCCAAGACGTGGGCGTCAAATAGTGGGCGCCCGTACAGGAGGATGATCCAAAATGCTGATTTCACAGCGTCCGACGCTGACCGAAGAGGTCGTCGCCGAGAACCGCTCGAAGTTCACCATCGAACCGCTCGAGCCGGGCTTCGGTTACACCCTCGGCAACTCGCTGCGGCGTACCCTGCTGTCCTCGATTCCGGGGGCCGCGGTCACCAGCATCCGCATCGACGGCGTCCTGCACGAGTTCACCACCGTTCCCGGCGTGAAGGAGGATGTCACCGACATCATCCTGAACCTCAAGGGTCTGGTCGTGTCCTCGGAGGAGGACGAGCCGGTCACGATGTACGTGCGCAAGCAGGGCCCGGGCACCGTCACCGCCGGTGACATCGTGCCGCCTGCCGGTGTTGTCGTGCACAACCCGGATATGCACATCGCCACTCTGAACGACAAGGGCAAGCTGGAGATCGAGCTCGTCGTCGAGCGCGGTCGCGGTTACGTCCCGGCGGTGCAGAACAAGGCGTCCGGCGCGGAAATCGGTCGGATCCCGGTGGATTCGATCTACTCGCCGGTGCTCAAGGTGACCTACAAGGTGGAGGCCACCCGTGTCGAGCAGCGCACCGACTTCGACCGTCTGATCCTGGACGTGGAGACCAAGAACTCCATCACCGCCCGGGACGCGCTCGCTTCGGCGGGCAAGACCCTGGTCGAGCTGTTCGGCCTGGCCCGTGAGCTCAATGTCGAAGCCGAAGGCATCGAGATCGGCCCTTCGCCGGCCGAGGCGGATCACATCGCCTCGTTCGGTCTGCCGATCGAGGACCTGGACCTCACCGTCCGGTCCTACAACTGCCTCAAGCGCGAGGGCGTGCACACGGTCGGCGAACTCGTTGCCCGCACCGAATCGGATCTGCTGGACATCCGCAACTTCGGCCAGAAGTCCATCGACGAGGTCAAGGTCAAGCTGCATGCGCTGGGCCTCTCGCTGAAGGACAGCCCGGCCTCGTTCGATCCTTCGTCCGTGGTGGGTTACGACGCGAGCACCGGAACGTGGAGCGATAGCGGCACGTTCAGTGACACCGATGGCGGCGAGCAGGACTACGCCGAGACCGAACAGCTCTAGGTCGTCGGGGTAGGCACCCCGGCCCGGCCTCGCACCCGCGGCGTGAGCGACGCGCCCGGAGGCGGTAGCGGAGCGTAACCACGCAGGGCGCCGGGAGCGCCGCAATAAGACACAGGAGAACAAACAATGCCCAAGCCCAAGAAGGGTGCCCGCTTCGGCGGGTCGGCGTCGCATCAGAAGGCGATCTTCGCCAATCTGGCCACGGCGCTCTTCGAGCACGGTCGTATCACGACCACCGAGTCCAAGGCCAAGGCGCTGCGCCCCTACGCCGAGAAGCTGGTCACCAAGGCGAAGGCCGGCACCCTGGCCGACCGGCGCGAGGTGCTCAAGGTCATCCGCAACAAGGATGTCGTCCACGAGCTCTTCGCCTCGATCGGTCCGTCGTTCGAGGGCCGCGAGGGTGGTTACACCCGCATCACCAAGACGCTGCCCCGCAAGGGTGACAACGCGCCGATGGCGGTTATCGAGCTGGTCCGGGAGAAGACCGTGACCAATGAGGCCGACCGCGCCCGTCGCGTTGCCGCGTCCAAGAAGGCCGAGGCGCCCGCCGCCGAGACCGTGGTCGAGGAGAAGGCCGAAGAGGCAGTCGCCGAGACCGTCGAGGCCGAGGCCCCCGCTGCCGACGAGGCCGCTGAGGACAAGAAGGACGCCTGACGCTCGCGTTGGAGTTCTCGAACGAGCCCGCCGCCCCTTGTGGGTCGGCGGGCTCATTCGTATCCGAGATCGCCGCGTTGGTATCGGGTTTCGCGTGGTGAGTGGTGCCGGCCGGAACGTTGCCGGCGTTCGTATCGACTAGGAGATCGTCTGTGACCGAGCGCAGCGAGGGAACCGAAGGCACGACACCGCCGGTCGCCGCGGAGCCGAGCGTCGGCGAGGACGGAGCTGCGACCGAGGATTCGGTGGATTCGACCCGGCATTCGACGGCGTCGAACGAGCCTGCGCCGGTGGCTTCGACGGGAGTCGTGCGAACCGCCGAAGCCGATGCTCGGCCGGAGTCCGCTGTCGACTCGGTTCGAATTCGGCTCGATATCAGTTATGACGGCACCGATTTCATCGGTTGGGCGCGACAGCCCGGACTGCGCACGGTGCAGGGTGTGCTCGAAGAGTCGCTGAGCAAAGTGTTCCGCGAGCCGATCCAATTGACGGTCGCGGGGCGCACCGATGCCGGTGTGCACGCCGAGGGGCAGGTCGCGCACTTCGATACCCGCACCGAACCGGAGGCGGCCAAGCTCATCCATCGCATGGCACGGTTCCTGCCGAAAGACGTGCGGATCAAGGATATTCGCGTCGTCGCGCCCGAATTCGACGCCCGCTTCTCGGCGATCCGCCGCCACTATGCGTACCGGCTGACCACCGCGCCCTATGGGGCCGAGCCGCTGCGGGCCCGCAGCGTTGTCGCCTGTCGTCACGACGTCGATCTCGAGGCCATGCGCGCGGCCTCGCGAAAGCTGTTGGGCCTGCACAACTTTGCCGCATTCTGCCGCCGTCGTGATGGTGCGACCACCGTCCGCGAACTCCAGCGCTTCGACTGGGAGCGTGACGGTGACCTGCTGACCGCCTATGTGAGCGCGGATGCGTTCTGCTGGTCCATGGTTCGCAGCCTCGTCGGCGCGGTGCTCGCGGTCGGGGAGGGGCGTCGCACGCCCGACTGGGTCGCCGCATTACTGAACGAAACCGAGCGCTCCAGCTCGGTCACCGTGGCGCCCGCGCACGGCCTGAGTCTCATCGCCGTCGACTATCCGGACGTTGCCGACCTCGCCGCGCGCAATGCCGAAACCCGCGAAATGCGTACGGTCCCAACTGTTGATGAAGGCTGCTGTGGCAGCTGAGCTCGGCGCATCACATCTTGACATCGCACAGAAGGTCTAACCTGAGCGCGGCGACCACAACCTATGTGCCCCCGTGTGAAGGCGGGGCTCCCGCACCGCGATTCGGCGGGCGCGGTGCGGTGCGGGAGCATGACCAGCTATTTGCTGGACGAACCCGCCTCGATCGTCCGCGGCTGGTTGGAACCGGAGATTTCGATACGGCGCGGCTTGGCCCGTTCGGCGATCGGAATCGTCACTGAAAGCACGCCGTTGTTATAGGTCGCGCTGATCTTGTCGGCATCGACATTGTCGCCGAGGCTGAGCTGGCGCATATAGGTGCCGGCGAAGCGCTCGGACGCGATCCATTGGACGCCTTCGTCACTCGGCAGGCTGCGCTGCGCGCGCAGGGTGAGGGTGCCGTTGTCGACACTCACATCCACCGAGCCGGGGTCCACACCGGGCAGGTCGGCATTGAGTACGTAATGATCGCCTGCCTTGAACAGATCCATCGGCATGAATCGTGGTGCGCGCGATGTCCCCATGGATTCGCCGAGCAGCTGGCGGGCAACGGTGTCGATGTCATGGAATGGATCGAACCGAAGCACAGCAATCACCTCCATTTCACTAGCGGTGACGCCTGCCACGGCGGCGGGCGCCGGAAGCTGTGCACTATCCAAGTTAGCACTCGCGTTATGAGAGTGCTAACGGTCGGCTCGAAATTTGGCGACCGCCTCGGATCGGAGTGCGGCCCCGGACGGAATATGGACGGCGGCGGCCTCGTTCATTCCGGACATGGCTATCGGAGACCTCGGAAAGTTCGGCGTATGGCGCTACTACGGGGGGTTCACCCCGCAGGACGCGCAGGACTTGGAAGGACTCGGTTACGGCACGCTGTGGCTCGGCGGGTCCCCACCCGCCGAATTGCCCGTGATCGAATCGCTGCTGGAGGCAACCGAGTCGATCACCGTCGCCACCAGCATCGTGAATATATGGACGGCACCCGCGAAGCAGGTCGCTGAGTCGTTCCACCGGATCGATGCGCGCTTTCCGGGCCGGTTCCTGCTCGGCTTGGGTGCGGGCCATCCCGAACACCAAGGCGAGTATCGCAAGCCCTACGACGCGCTGGTCGAATACTTCGACGAATTGGATGCCGCGGGCGTACCCGAGCAGCGTCGCGCTCTCGCCGCGCTCGGCCCGCGCGTGCTGGGGCTGGCGGCGGAACGGTCCGCGGGCGCGCTGCCCTACAACGTCACCCCCGAACACACCGCCCGCGCCCGCGCGCTGCTCGGCGAGGGTGTCCTACTGGCCACCGAACACAAGGTGGTCCTCGACGACGACCCGGTCCGGGCCCGCACCACTGCCCGCCCGCGCGTCGAGTTCTACCTCGACCTGCAGAACTACGTCGCCAACCTCCGTCGCCTCGGTTTCACCGACGACGACCTGGCCAAACCCGGTAGCGACCGCCTCATAGACGCCCTGGTAGCCCACGGCGACGCGGATTCGATCGTCGATCGCCTCTCGACCCACCTGACCGCGGGCGCCGACCACGTCGTACTCCAAGTCCTCGCCGACGAAGCCGCCACTCTGCGCACCCTCGCCCCGCTGCTCGCGAACTAGTCCTGCGCTGGCGATCGGCCCGCGTTACCGGCCGATCGCCGTAAGGGTCTGTTGAAGCGGGTCGAACAACTCGAGCGGACGCGACGCTTTCCTAGGGCGTCGTCGGTTCGGCACGGGATGAACATCGGTTCCCCCGATTCGTTCGGGAGATCGCAGCCCTGCGATCGCCGACCGACGGCAATCGTCCTAAGACTGCGTTAGAAAGGGCGCCCCGCGCTTCCATCGGCGCTGTGACTGCGCACACACTGGTCTCCGACCGACGCAAGGCCGCGTCGAAGAAGGAGATCTTGTGACTACGACACAGCCTGTCGGCGAGCGCCGGGTGGTCGCGAATGTATTGCGTGGTTCCATCGGCAATCTCGTCGAGTGGTACGACTGGTATGTCTATGCCGCATTCAGCGTGTATTTCGCGAAGTCGTTCTTTCCCAAGGGCGATTCGACCGCGCAATTGCTTTCCACCGCAGCGATTTTCGCGGTCGGCTTCCTCATGCGGCCGCTCGGCGGTTGGGCGCTGGGGCGCTATGCCGACAAGTTCGGACGTCGCTCGGCGCTGACGCTATCGGTGACGGTGATGGCGGCGGGTTCGCTGCTGATCGCGCTGACGCCCGGATACCAGACGATCGGAATCGCCGCCCCGATAATGCTTTTGCTGGCCCGCTTGCTGCAGGGCCTCTCGGTTGGGGGCGAATACGCAACCAGTGCAACGTATTTGTCGGAGGTGGCCTCGACAGGTAAGCGCGGATTCTATTCGAGCTTCCAGTACGTCACGCTGGTCGCCGGACAGTTGGTGGCGCTCGGTGTGCAGATCATCCTGCAGCAGTTCCTGAACAACGCGCAGATGAACAACTGGGGCTGGCGCATTCCGTTCGTGATCGGTGCGGCGGCCGCGCTGATCGTAATGTGGCTACGACGCAGCATGGACGAATCCGAGCACTTCGAGGCAGAGGTCGAGGCCGAGCGTGATCCCGCTGCGAGCAGCGCCGGTGCGAAGCAGCCCGCGCGCGGTTCGCTGCGGATGCTGCTGCAGTATCCGCGGGAATGCCTGCTGGTGATGGGATTGACGCTCGGCGGAACCGTCGCGTTCTACACCTACACCACGTACATGCAGAAGTTCATGATCAACACCTCTGGCATCTCCAAGTCGACGGTCTCGTGGATCAACTTCATCGCACTGCTGGTCTTCGTGGTGCTACAGCCGCTGGCCGGCGCACTGTCCGACCGCGTCGGACGACGCAAGCTGCTGATCTTCTTCGGCGTCTCGGGCACCCTGCTGACCGTGCCGATCATGACCGTGCTCGCGCACACCAAGAACCCGATCGCCGCCTGGGCGCTGATGATGGGCGCACTGGTCATCATCACCGGCTATACCTCGATCAATGCCATCGTGAAGGCCGAGCTGTTCCCGACCAAGATTCGCGCGCTCGGCGTCGGCCTGCCGTACGCACTGACCGTCGCGATCTTCGGCGGCACGGCCGAAACCATCGCACTGTCGTTGAAGCAGGCGAACCACGAATCGCTGTACTTCTGGTACGTCGCCGGATGCATCGGAATCTCGCTGCTGACCTACTGGTTCATGCGGGAGACCTCGAGCGGATCGGCCATCGACGCCGATGCCGCTGCCACGGACGGTATTTCGCTCACCAAGGCGGATACCTCACCCACCGAGCCGGACCGTGACCTCGCGGCGGCTCGACCCTGACGGCCCGACCGCACACGCCGCAGCGCCGCTATGGGAGGATCGGCGTGTGCGGCTGGCGGTGGTCGAGGACGATGACGGCGTAGGCGACGCGCTGGTAGAGGCGCTGAACGCCCGCGGCTATCAGGCCGAGCGCAAACGCCGCGGCGCGGATCTGCTCACCGCCCACCGCGGCTACGACGCGGTCATCCTGGATCTCGGACTGCCCGACGGCGATGGCCTGCACGTGCTGCGTCAGTTGCGCGAGGTGAGCTCGGTGCCGGTGTTGATCCTGACCGCGCGCAGTGACGAACGCTCGATTGTGCGCGGGTTGCGCGGCGGCGCCGACGACTATCTGGTGAAGCCGCCGCGGATCGCGGAATTGATGGCCCGGCTGGAGAATGTGGTGCGCCGCGCGGCCGCCGGATCGCAGCCGGAGCGGGCCGAGGTGGTCACCGGGGATGTGCGGGTCGATCTGGCGGCCCGGGTGGTCGAGGTTGCCGGGCGGCCGATCCCATTGACCCAGAAGGAATTCGAGTTGGTCGAGGCATTGGTGGAGCGGCCCGGTGCCGCGGTCAGCCGCCAACAGCTGATGGATCGGATCTGGGGTGACGCGTTCGTCGCGGTATCCCGGTCACTGGATGTGCATATGACCGGACTGCGGGCGAAATTGGACCGACCTGGGCTGATAACGACTATTCGCGGCTACGGTTACCGCTGGGGCCAGTGATCGTGCCGGCCCGACGGACCTAGGAGCGGAGCCCGGCATGCGCAGACGACTACTCGTCGCGCTGACGGTATTCGCGGCGATCGCCGTCTTCGCCTTCGCGGTACCGCTGTCGCTGACGTTCGCGACCAGCCGCACCCAGGAGTTCGTGGCCGATCGGTCCGGCGATGCCGACCGGTTCGCCAGCCTCGCCGATGCCGCGGTGGCCGAGGGGGACAGTCGGGCACTGGCCGATGAGGCCGGGCGATACCACGATCTGTACGGCGAAAATGTGCTCGTGGTCGATGCGCGTGGCGCGCGGACGGTGAATGCGGGCGTCGATGCGGCCGCCGCGCCCGTCGAGGCCGCCGTTGCCGCAGCTCGCCGCAATCAGCGTCCCCAGCCGGTCTATCGGCTCACCCCGTGGAGTGGGTCGACGGTGTTGATTGCCCGCCCGGTCGGCACCGGGGTGCAGGTCAACGGCGCGGTAGTGATCGAGGCATCCACCGCGCGTGCCCGGCGCGATATCGCCCGCGCGTGGGCGGTGATCGCGGTCGGAGCGGTGCTGGCCATGGTGGTGTTCACCATGTTGGCGCTGAGCTTGGCGCGCTGGGTGCTGCGCCCACTGGCGGCGCTATCGCAGGCGGTCGCCGAATTGACCGCGACCCTGCCGAAGCCGCGCGCGGAGGCCGCCGCGCACGTCTCGATCGCCCGCCACCACGGCGGACCGCCGGAGATGCGGGCGGTGGCGGAATCTTTCGATGCTATGGCATTGGCGGTCGCCGATTCGGCGGATGCGCAACGTCAGCTCGTTGCGGATACGGCGCATGCGATGCGAAATCCGCTCGCCGCCTTGACCATCCGTCTCGACTCCTTGGAGGCTGCCATTCCGCAAACCGCAGTGGCCACCTTCCGTAGCGCGGGTGCGGAAGTCGAGCGGCTGACCGCGCTGCTCGATGGTCTGCTGAGTTTGGCGGTCGCCGAGACCCCAGCTGCCTTCGAGGCAGCGCGTACTCCCTCCGATACCGAAAACCATTGCGACGCGGTACAAGTGGCTGCTGATCGGGTCGACGCCTGGTACTCCGCCTATGAGAACGCCGGACAGGAATTGCGGGCGCAACCGCAGGTTGCCGAGGCCGATATAGCTGTGTCCGCTGATGTTCTCGCTCAGATTCTCGATGTGCCACTGAGTAATTCGTGCGGCTATGCAGGGTCCGGCACGCAGACCATCATCGTGGTCGACGCCGAGCCGGGCTGGGTAACCGTGACCGTGCGTGACAATGGCGTTGGCGTCGAACCTGCCGAGATCGACAAGCTGACCACCCGGTTCTTCCGCGGCTCCGGTGCGTCCGCCGGCGGCTCGGGTCTCGGTCTGCCGATCGCAATGGCATTGGCCCAAGCGCGCGGCGGCACCTTATCCGTGCTGCCCGTCGAGCCGCACGGTCTCGCGATCCAAATCCGGCTGCCGCAGGTGGTGCGGTCGTGATGCGGCGGCGGAAGTTCCTGGCGCTCACCGTCCTCGGTGTCGCGGCCGGTACTGTCGGATGCGGTGAGGGGCCTGAGCTGGTGCGGCTGGCCTCGGGTGAGGTCGGCGGCTTCTATCACGCATTCGCGGAACTGCTCGCGGCGGTGGCCCAGGAGGCGGGCACGGTGCGGATCGAACCGGTGACGACAACCGGATCGCAGGAAAATCTGGGGATGTTGGCGAACGGGCAGGTGGATGCCGCACTGGCGCTTGCAGATTCGGTGCAGAGTGAACGGGCTCCGTTGGTCGCGCTCGGTCGGGTGTACGAGAACTATCTGCAGTTGGCCGTGCGCTCGGATGCGCCGATTCAACAGGTCACCGATTTGCGCGGGACCCGAGTCAATCTGGGGGCTGCGGGATCCGGCGCGGCGGTGACCGGGGAGCGACTGCTGTGGGCGGCGGGCGTGAATCCCGTTTCGGATGTGGATATTTCGCATCGACCGCTGCGAGATGCGGTGGCGGGTGTGGAATCCGGTGAGCTGGACGCGCTGCTATGGGCAGGCGGCGTGCCCACCGACGCTCTCGATGTGCCGCAGCGGCTGCGGTTGGTGGAACTCGGTGAGTTGGCCGCGCCGATGCGCGAACGCTTCGGACACCTCTACGATTTGGTCGAGATTCCGGCCGACGCCTACGACAGCGGTCGTTCGGTCCGCACGGTCGGCGTCGCGAATCTGCTGCTCGCCGCCCCGACCATGTCCGACGCGGCGGCCGGGGCGATCGTCGAGCTACTGGTTTCGCGTGCGGACCGGCTGGTGCCCGCCGAGGCGGCTGGCACCCAATTCCTGGATAGCCGCTCACTCATCGGAACCGATTCCGTCCCTTTGCATCCGGGTGCGGCGGCGGTGTACCGACGGCGACACGGTTGAGTGTCAGGAACGCACGAGGCGTGCGATGGCGTCGGTGGCCTCTTTGATCTTGGCGTCCGCCTCGGGACCACCGGCGACCGCCGCGTCCACCACGCAGTGGCTGATGTGGTCCTCCAGCAGGCCCATCGCCACGGCCTGCAGTGCCTTCGTCATCGCGGAGACCTGGGTGAGGATATCGATGCAGTACTTCTCTTCCTCGACCATGCGTTGCAGGCCGCGGGCCTGGCCTTCGATCCGGCGTAGGCGCTTGAGGTAATCGTCCTTGGCAGTGATGTAGCCGTGGCCGTGCGCGGCGTGGTCGTGGGTGCCCGCCGAGTCACTGCCCGGCGCGGGCGCGGTGTCATTGTGCGACGGGATGGATGTCACCGACTGCTCCTCGCTGCTCACCGGCTGGACCGGCCTCGATAATACCCCCCTAGGGTACAGTGTCGCGAGGGTGTTGTCAGGTTACCGCGCTATGCGCCACGTCGGGTCGTCGTCCACGCACTGCCCAGTTCCATGCGATCATCGCGATCGGGGCCATGAATTGGATCATCAGGGTCACGCCGACCTGCGGGTAGGGCGGCGAAAGCAAGAAGCCGGCCCGCACCCCAGGCGACCGGGATCACACCGACCCCGCCGACGGTGCGCAGGTGGCGCGGGCTGCCGCGCAATCCGCTCGGATCGGTCATGATGAACGAAGGTTCAGTGGGTGAGATGTGGACCCGTCTGGTCGGGAATCCGGGGCGAGCGAGAGAATCGGTGCATGAGTTTGGATGTTCGGCCCGCGCTCGCCGTGATCGGCGGTAGTGGCTTCTACGATTTCTTCGATAGCGAGGCGACCACCGTCGAGGTCGAGACACCCTACGGCAAGCCCAGCGCGCCGATCGCGGTCGGCGAAGTGGAGGGTCGCCCGGTGGCCTTCTTGCCCCGACACGGCAAACAGCACGAATTCGCGCCGCATACACTGCCCTACCTGGCCAATATGTGGGCGCTGCGCTCGATCGGGGTGCGGCGGATCTTCGCGCCGTGCGCGGTCGGCAGTTTGCGCGCGGACTGGGGGCCGGGGACCGTGGCGGTGCCGGATCAGCTGGTCGACCGGACCTCCGGCCGTTCGCAGACCTACTTCGACGGCGGTGGCGTGCACGTCTCCTTCGCTGACCCGTACTGCGACGAACTGCGCTCCGCGGCAACGAAATCCGCCACGGATGCGCTGCCGATGAAGTCTTCGGGCACCATGGTCGTGGTACAGGGCCCGCGCTTCTCCACCCGGGCCGAGAGCCGGTGGTTCGCCGCACAGGGCTGGGAGCTGGTGAATATGACCGGACATCCCGAGGCCGTGCTCGCCCGTGAACTCGAAATGTGCTATGCCGCAGTCGCTTTGGTGACCGATTTGGATGCCGGACTGGAGGAGGGTGGCGGTGTGCACGCGGTCGAGGTCTTCGCCGAGTTCAAGAAGAACCTGGGACCGTTCAAGGAGCTGATCAGGCGCTCGGTTTCGGCGGTCACCGGAACCGATACCTGCGAACGTTGCCGTGTCCATGCGGGAGTATCACTACCGTTCGAACTACCGTGAATCAAGTTGGTTCGGAGCCGAAACGCGGGGTGCTGATGCGATGAGAGTGCTGGTCACCGGGGCAGCCGGGTTCGTCGGGGCGCGGTTGCGGCGGGCGCTGGCCGCCGCCGGGCACGAGGTGGTCGGGGTCGATCTACTCGGGGCGGATGTGGAAGTGCCGGAGGGCGTTTCGCGGGTGGACGTGCGCGATGCCGATGCGCTCGAGCCGTTGCTGCATGGCATCGATACGGTCTGTCACCTTGCCGCCGTCACATCCGGACCCGAATCGGCGGTGTTCGCCGCGAACAATGATCTCGGGACGGCGGTGCTGCTCGATGTGATGGGGCGGGCGAAGATACGTCATCTGGTGCTCGCCTCGTCCGTCGTGGTGTACGGCGAGGGGCGCTATCGCGGGATGAACAGCGGGCCGTTCTATCCGGGACTTCGGCGGCGGGCCGATCTGGACCGCGGCATGTTCGACCACTTGGCGCCGCGCACCGGCGAGTTGCTCACCTGGGAGCCGGTCACCGAGGACGCGCCGCTGCGTCCGCGCGGCTTCTACGGTGCGAGCAAGTTGGCGCAGGAAAACTATGCGCTGGCTTGGGGTTTGGCCACGGGCGCGGCCGTCACGGCATTGCGCTACCACAACGGTTACGGCGAGGGCGCGCGCACCGGCTTCATCGGAAACTTCCTCACCGCACTGGACCAGGGCCGCCCACCCTTGGTAGGCGAGGACGGCGGGCAGGTCAGGGACGTCGTGCACGTCGACGACATCGTGGCCGCCACCGTAGCCGCCGTCGACCGCCGCCCACCCGGCTTCGTCCCCCTGAATATCGCCTCCGGCCACCCCGTCACCATGTGGGAGGTCGCCTCGATCATGGCCAAAGCCCGCGGCGGCCCCGCCCCCGTAGTAACCGGCCGCTACCACCTCGGCGACGCCCGCCACCTGGCCGCAGACCCCGAACGAGCCAGGCGCACATTGGGTTTCACCGCCCGGATCTCACCCACCCAAGGCCTGGCCGAACTCGCCGCTCCCGCAGTCGAGTCCACCACACCCCAACGGGAATCCGCCCCACTACACGTGCGCGCCGCCCCGAATCCTCCGACCACACCCGAGCATCGGGTTCATCCGGAACCTCGGCCCGCCGCGCCGATCGTGCGACCCGAAGCCCGCCCGGATGCTCTGGTGCCGAGCGCGAAGACGACCGCCCCCGGACCGGAGCCAGCGGTAGAGGGTGCCGGGCGGGACGTGGCGGCGCCGCCGTCCCAGCCTGAGTTGGCGAAACCGGAGGCCGGAGCGGGCTCGCCGATGTGATTGCGGTTGCGCCTCAGCGCCGTGTTCGCGACTGACGCGTTGGACCGTCCAGCAAGCGGGCATTGCCTTGGGCGGACTCGCTGGGCGTCGCGCATCTGCCCGGCGCTACGACGTCATCGGTTCCGGAGCGGCCCATTTGGTACGCGTCGTTCGGGACGGACTGTATTCAGGTCGAATACTGCGATCGATCACGCCTCGGCGAAGGCGTCGGCGTGTGCGCGGGCCCACTGGTCGAAGGTGCGCGGTTCTCGGCCGGTCACCTCGTGGACGGTGGGGTAGACCTGGGATTCGTCGAGGGTGCCGTCGACGAAGAAGCTCCAGAATGCGTCGACATAGTGCTGCGGCATTGAGGCCTCGAGTTCGGCCCGCGTCTGCGCATTCGTCAAGCCTTGGCAGACCAGCGGCCGGTTGAGCACTTCGGCGAGCACAGCGATCTGATCGGCGGGCACGAGCGCTCGCGGGCCGGTCAGCTCGAGAATACGCCCGGCCAGCCCGTCGCTGGTCAGGGCAACCGCCGCGACGGCCGCGATATCGGCGGGATCGATTGCGGCGACGGGTACGTCGGGGAATTGGGCGCGGATCACATCGCCCTGTTCGAGTTGCGGCAGCCAGCGCAGCGCATTCGACATGAACGAGCGCGGGCGCAGAAAGGTCCACGCCAGGCCGGATTCGCGCACGTCCCGCTCGGCCTGCGTCATATACGCGGAGACCGCATTGTTCATATCCTCGAGTGCCGCCGAACCACCCGAAAGCAGGACGATGCGCTGGACGCCCGCCTTTTTCGCGCGGGCGAGCAGGTCGGGGGCGTCGGCATAGCCCGGCAGCAGGAACATTCCGGTGACCCCGTCCAGGGCTTCGGTCAGGCTTTCCGGCCGATTCAAATCACCCGTCACCGCTTCGACATCGGCGCGCAGCTGCGCCCGTGCCGGATCGCGGACCAGCGCGCGCACGTCTGCGCCGGAGTCACTCAGTGCCGCAACCAGTTCCGTGCCGATATTGCCGGTCGCGCCGGTCACCAGGATCATGCCGTCTCCTCCAGAGTCGCACCGGGTTGCCCCGTCCATCATTCGGAATCATCGACCGATCCCCGCGAATGAAATCGAGATCGCCGCATCCGCCTCGACCGTACCGTCGGCACACCGAGTTAGGCTCGCGCAGTGGATACTCCGCTACGGCTAGAGGTCATCGTGGCCAGCACGCGCCCGGAGCGATTCGCTCCGGTGGTCGCGGACTGGTTCCTGCGCACGCTCCGGGCGACCCCCGAATTCGACACCGGCGTCATCGATCTCCTCACCACCCCGCTGCCGACGGACCTGACCGTCACCGCCGAGGTCGAGGCCTACCGCCAGCGCCTGGCCGCCGCCGACGCCTTCGTCGCCATTACTTCCGAGTACAACCATGGCTACCCCGCGTCCCTGAAGACCGCCTTCGACACCGCGAAACACGAATGGCGCGCCAAACCCATCGGCTTCGTCTCCTACGGTGGTCTGTCCGGCGGCCTGCGGGCCGTCGAACAACTCCGTCAGGTGGTCGCCGAAATCCACATGGTCTCCATCCGCGAAACCGTCAGCTTCCACCAGGCCAAAAAGCAATTCGACAAATCAGGCAACACCCAAGACGGCGCCGCCATCGACGCCGCCGACCGCCTGATCCGCCAGTTGACCTGGTGGGCACGCGTTTTGCGAGAAGCACGCACCACCAACCCCTACCCCGGCTGAACCCACACCTCTCCCGACACAATCTGTCGCGAGCATCATGGCAACGGGACTACTGCGCGCTGTCTGCCATCGCGCGGCGGCCGCGGGGGTGGCCGATGTATGTTGCCTCGCGGGGGATGGAGACCAGGGTCAGGTCGACCTGGGCGGTTCCGGTTCGCAGCACCACATGGTTCCCGATGGCCCCCGGCTGGTGAATCGACAGGTCCGGCCGAGTCGCGGGCCAGCCCATCGGATCTCCGGTGACATAGATAGTCGTGACACCGGCGTGCGGCGCGGGCGCCAGCACACCGTCTACCACCGTCGCGGTGAATCCGGCATCGGATTGATGGGTCTCCACCGCGAGCTGCAGGCGCTCCGGATTCCCGATGGTCGTCACCAAATTTTCCCAAGCGTGCGTCCGATCGGTACGGATCAGGATGCGCTCGCCGACCGCCAACGCACGGAACACCAACTGCTGGGCCAAATACAGCTCACCGGCCACATACACCGTTGAGATACCGGTACCGACAATCCGGACCGCGACACCCTGACCCTCGTCATCCGACCCGATCAGCTGACCGCACCCCGACGACGGCAGATGCAGCGCACTGATCACATCGATCGGGTACTCGGTCACCGGAACCGCATCGTCGAGATCCGGAATGCCCAGCGGCAGATGCGCGAGCAGACCATCACGCTGTCGCCCGTTCATCGAGATCAGACCCTTGAGTTTCGTGCGCTCCGGCAGCTCCCGCGTGGTCAGCCGCCAGGCCGCACCGACGCTCACCGCTTCGGCCGAACTACCCGGACGCAGCCGCACCGCGACGGTCGTTCCGCGCGAGGGCGCAACCCACAGCTGCGAGAGCAGATCCGAGCCGAGCCGCTTGGGGTCGACCGCGCTACCGATATTCACACTGTTGCCGATTTCGGCGTACCGCCAGCGGTGGGTCAGCGTGCGCGGATCGAAGCCCTGCGTGACCTGCAGAACCGCCTTGCGGATCTCGGGTGCGGTGAGGATGCGAGCGCTGCAGTCGGCGTCCTCCAGCGTGCGCATAATGCGTTGCGTCGCAATGGTTACCGCCCGCGACGCACCCTCACTACCGCCACCGCGCCGGGCCGCTGCCTCCGGGCACGCGATCGCGTCGAAGCTGATGGCGAGCCACACATTCCGGTGCGCGGTCGCGGGCAGCGGACCCAGTAGCGATTCGTAGATCTTGCCCGCGGGCGTACCCGAACGGCTGCGGTGGCCATGGCTGATGATGTCGATACCGCTGAGCAGAATGTCGTGCTGGTTCAGGCATTTCGCCAATTCCGGCAGCGGCAGCAGATGCGAGGCGTGCACGGTAGTGCGAGCGATCCGGGTAAGCCCGCCCTTGGGGGCCAGCACCTCGACGACCGCGACGACTCTCGTTCCGTCCCAATACAACCCGAGCGAGCGACCGTCGGAGCCGCGGAAGTCGACGGTATCCCCGAGCTGGTAATCGCCGCGGGTCAGATAGCGCCACCAGGTCCCGATCCAATCCAGGATGGTGCGCTTGGCGACCGGGATCAGCGGCAGCAGTCCGACGACCACCGCGACGCCCAACGCGGGCCAGGCGGCAACCCCGACCAATAAGGCGAGCAGTCCGGCAACGAGCCCGATCACCTGCGCTATCAGCAGATTCGGCAGTGAGATGCGCCCGAGCAGCGGGCGTGGTCCCGCGCCGGCTTGTTCGGCCATCGTCGTCCCCCAAGTACCCGGTATCGGCCGTATCGCAGCGGCCGAGCTGAACAATAGTCCTCGGGAACTGTACTGTGTTCCGCGAACGCGAGCATTGTTCGGGGAGGGAAACATGCCTTCAAAACCCACTACACGCTGGCAGGTGAGCGGTTACCGCTTCCTGGTCCGGCGGATGGAACACGCGCTGGTGCGCCGGGACGTGCGCATGCTGCACGATCCGATGCGCTCCCAGTCCCGTGCCTACGCGGCCGGATTGATCATGGCGATCGTGGTGCTGGCCGGTTGTGGCGTGCTCGCACTACTGCGTCCACAGGACAAGGTAGGCAGTAGCAAGATCCTGATCGGCAAGGAATCCGGCGCCGTCTACGTGATGATCAACGATGTGGCGCATCCGACGCTGAACCTCGCCTCGGCCCGGTTGGCCGCGGGATCGCCGGAAAAGGCCGTCATCGTCAAGGAATCCGAGATCGGCAAGAAGGCGCGCGGCCAGCTGATCGGCATACCGGGCGCACCTACCTCACTGCATTTCGACAAGGACGGCAAGGGCCGGATCTGGACCGTCTGCGACCAGTTGAAGGTGGACGGCAGCAGGGACCTCACCACCTCGGTGCTCGCCGGAAGTCTCTCGCTCGGCGAGAAGGCGTCGGTGATGGGTAGGGACCGGGCGCTGCTGGTGCAGGGCAAGGATTCGGCGTATCTGGTGTACGAGGGCAAGCGCGCTCGCGTCGACCTCAAGGACCGCGCTGTCACCGACGCATTGAAGATCACCGGCGCGACCGCCCGGCCGATCAGCGAGGGCCTGCTCAATACGATTCCCGAAGTGCTGCCGATCATTCCGCCCCACATCGATAATCCGGGCGGCCCGGTGACCTACTCGGTCGGCAGCCACCGCATCGGCGACGTCGTCCACGTTCCCGCGCAGCCCAATACGGAATACGTTGTGCTGCAAGACGGTCTGCAGCCGATCTCGCCGGTGACCGCCGAGATCATCCGCAACCGAGTCCGCTCGACGTCGGGCAACGACGTCGTCGATCAGATCGACAAGACCTATGCGCCGGTGTCGAGCACACTGCAGGTCGGAACGTACCCACAGGCCGTGCCGTCCATCGTCGACTACAAGGACCAGCCGGTCAGCTGCCTGTCCTGGAAGCCGCTGGCCGCCGCCGCGGACAACAAGGACGGTGGCAATCGCGCCGAACTGACGGTGCTCACCGGTGTGGCCCTGCCGATTCCGGATAACGCCAAACTCGTGCAGCTGGCCCAGGCAGACGGTACCGGCCCCAATGCCGACTCGGTCTACATCCCGCCGGGCACCGGCGCCTTCGTCCAGACCACCGGTATCGAACCCGACAGTCGCCGTAAAGACAGCAAGTTCTACATCGCCGACACCGGTGTCCGCTACGGCATCAAGGACTCCGATGCTGAAAAGGCGCTCGGCATGGATTCGGATTCGGGCACCAAGGCCGAACCAGCGCCGTGGCCGATCGTCGGCCTGCTCGCGGCCGGTCCGAGCCTGGCCCGCGCGGATGCCATGGTCGCCCACGACGGCGTCTCCGCGGATCCCTCGCCCTCGAAATCGCCTGTCGCCTCGGCGAATTGAGTCAGTCCTCGGACATCGAGGCCGCGCGCAACTCGGCGACTTCGCTGCGTAGCGCGCGGATTTCGTCGATCAGCACCGTGATCTCCCCTTCGGTGCGGTCGGCGCTCACCTCGACGGCCTTCAGCTGATCCATTACCCAGCTGGTCGTGGTGCCGATGGCGAAACTGATCAGGCCGATGCCGAGCGTCATCAGGATCAGCGCGATCAGGCGGCCGTGCACGGTCACCGGATACACATCGCCGTAGCCGACCGTGGTCACCGACACCATGGACCACCACAGGGCATCACCGAAGTTGTGGATCTTGCTATCGGGTGCGCCGTATTCGGCATCGAAGAACGCCAGACTGCACAGCACCAGCGTGAGCGCCGAACTGGTGCCGACGAATATCGCGAGCCGGGCGCGCGTCACCCGATTGCGGTTGAGCTGGTCGAGCACCAGTAGCGCCGCCCGCAATAGCCGCACCGGCCGGAACGGCGGCAACAGCACGATCAACAGCTCCAGCGGATGTGTGCGCACGAACCGCCAACGATCGCTGGACAACCAGGTCCGGATGCCGAAGTCCGCGGCGAATGCCGCCCAGATCATGATGTCGATCCGTTCGAGCCAGGCATCGAGCTGCGGTGACGCTCCGGTATCCAGCACATGCCAGGCGTAGACGCTGATGAAGAGCACGGCAAGCACCAGCATCGGAACACCGGTCGCGCGTTCCCAGTTTTGTCTACGGCTCGGGTGGCTGTGTGCTGGGTGCATGGGAACTACCTGTTTCGATCGGGCGCGACACCCTATGTACCGCCGTTTGCCACGACGACGCTACATATCGTCGGAGTTGACCCCGAACCGGCGGCGGATCGGGAACGAGGCGAGGTAGCCGAGCACCAAGGCGCCCCCGATGATCCCGGTGCCGATCAGCGCGACATTGCGAGCCCGATTGTCCGGCGGCGGAGCCGGTTTCGGCACCGCGAGCTGGGCGTTCTTGGCCGGGCTCGGCCGCTTGGGCGGCAGCGGCGTGCTGCCCACCTCATCGGTCAGCGCCGCGACCGGATCGATCGCGCCGTAGCCGATATACGGACTCCACCCCTCGGCGGGCGCATGCGCGGTGGCCTGCATCCGCTTGACCACTTCCAGCGCACTCAGCTCCGGAAAACGGGCACGTACCAGCGCGACCACCCCGGAGACCAGCGGCGTCGCGAAGCTCGTCCCGCTCATCGCCTGTTGCTGCCCTTGCTGATTCACGGTGCCGGTGGCGGTCCCGGTCCCGCGCGGGTCGAGCGAAACCATATTCTCGCCCGGCGCGGCCACACTCACCCAGGGGCCGGGCACGGTGAACTTCGACGGCGCGCCGTTCGAATCGATCGAGCCCACCGAGAGCACATAGTCGTCCCAGCGGGCGGGGCTCACATTGACCTTGACGTTGCTCCACGGATCGGCGGACGGATTGAGTGGATCGATGATCTGCTGTTCGGTCTTGCAGGAGCCGTCCTGGTTTCCGGCGGCCACGACCACGACCACGTCCTTCTCCAGCGTCGCGTATCGCACTGCCGCGCCGATGGATCCGTCGACGTCATTGGACGAGCCGCACCACACCTCGGAGATATTGATGACGCTCACGTTCGCATCGGCCGCACGCCGGATCGCCGAGGCCATGGTGGCCAGATTGCCGTAGCCCTCGGGCAGGTCGTCGGGATTGCGCTCCCTGGCCCGGCCTTCCCTCTGATACATCTTGCTGGTCTGGCGGATGGTCATGATGCGCGCTTCCGGCGCGACACCGGAGAACCCCTGACTATCGATCTTCGAAGCGGCGATCAATCCCGCGACGAAGGTGCCGTGCCCGTCGCAGTCCTCGGTGCCGTCGCCCGAGTTCGCTACGAAGTCGCCACCGGCGATCAATCCGGGCAGGCGAGGATGCCGCGCGACACCGGTATCGATGACCGCGACAGTCTGGCCCTCACCCTTGGAGAACCGCCACGCACTTTCCAGATCGAGGGAGCGCTGAGCGGTCGGAATCGTCGCGCCCTCACCACCGGAGACCGTATTCGAGCAATCGGAATTCGCTGGCCGCTCGGTCTTTTCGGGCGGCGCGGCCGGATCGCCCGCGGGCAGCAGACCAGGATTCACCGCGGGCGGGTGATCCGCGGCAGCCGCACCGGCCCCCAGCCCCAACGACGCGCTCAGGCCCAACGCCACGACCGCCGCCGCGACGCGCAGTTGCGGCTTCACAGCCCGCGAACGAGCGAATAGAGCGAGGCCACCCAAAACACCAGCGGCAGCACGGCGGCCACGAACGCGTACTCGAGCAATTCGACGCCACGGCGCATCGGCGGTGTCGCGGACTGGTTCGGAATGATGATTCCGAGAATCAACGCGGCGACCAGCACTACCATCGCCGCCCCGAAGACGGCCAGCGGCTGCTCCATGCCGATGGCGACGCCGACCATCATGATCAGCACGATTGCCGCGCCGCCGGCGATCAGCACCACGGCCTGTTCCGCGCCCGCGTAGGTCCGGCTGCGGAACATCAGCACCACGGCGGTCACCAGCGCCAGCGCGATACCCGGCCAGTACGGATCCCCGGCGCTGGGATCGGTGCCCGCCAACGCTCCCCCCACCGAGAGCAGCGTGGTCGCCGAGACGAGTCCGGCCAGGTACATCCGGGCCCGTTCGGACTTCACCCGGAGCGCGTCCATGGTCGGCAGCGCGCGGTGATCGTCCGGATCGTCCTCGGTCGGGTCGATCGGGGTGCCGGGGGAGGGCACCGGCGGCAGCGGCAGTTTGGCCAGCAGCATCGAAACCCGCGGCGCGAGCGAAAGACCCGCGAGCCCGAGCGCGGCGACGACGGCGCCGATGGCCTTCTCCGGCTGGTCGGTCAGCACGCCGACCAGCGCGGCCGGTACCGCGTACACGGCGAGCGTGGCCGCGCCGATGAACAGCGCGAGGCCGACGCCCGTGACGCGCCACGCGAGAACCGCTGTCGCGCCGACCAATACCGATCCGAGCAGCAGATGCGCCCAGCCGTAATCGTCTGGCACATAAAGCATTCCGGCGGTGAACGCGGCGGGCAGCGCGCAGCCCCCGAGTACCAGCGCGGTCGAGGTATCGCCGTACATCCTGCTGAGCACCATGCCGGCGACCACGAGCAGAATCGCCACGGTCAACGCGAGCGAACCGCTAACCCAGCCTGGCAGTGCACCTTTGGACAGCAGCAGACCGAGGCAACCGACGATCATGGTGAGCGCGGCCAGCACCGACCCGGTGATCCGCGCGACCTTCGGTGTCCAGCTGCGATAGTGATCGGCGTCGGCGATCGCGACGTTGTACATGATGTCGTCGAACAGCGGCGTCGGTGCGGTATGCGAGGCGCTCTCCAACATGAGCAGTTCGCCGTCGCGCACGCCGTGCTCGCCGAGGCTCAGCGAATTGGAGAACGGGGGATGGCCGATTCGGGCCAGCACCCATTCGGCGGGCTCGAAACGCTCGCCCTCATTGTCGAAATCGTTGGTGCGGCTGTGTTGAGCGACCATATCGACGACACTCGGAATCACCAGCGCGACCGGCACATCGACCGGAATCGCCATATCAACCTGAGTGTGCTTCGCGAGAATCGTGACCCGGGCAAGATCGGGCGCACGGACGATGCCGCGCGAGGATTCTTCGTCGATGTGGTCAAGTCGCGCGTGCGTCAAGCTTCCCCCAACTCGGTCTCTACCTCGTATTTCCGCGTCCCGTGAGCGAGGGGGCCGAGCTTGCGAACCCACCGTTCGGGCAGCAGAATGCTGGTCGAACTGTACGACATGTCAGCTGTGCCCTCTACACTGAGGCCGAAAAAGTGCAGCTTGCGAAGAGGGGGATCTCGTCCGATGAGTACTGTCCGGTTCCAGCGGCGTGCGCGTCGCGAGATGCCGCGCACGCCAGGTGGCGAGGTCACGCTGCAGCCGCCGCCCGAAATCCCAAGGGTGACACCGGGCAGCCTGGTATCGAAGCTGATGCCGGTCGTGATGGTCGTCGGCATGGTCGGCATGATGGCGCTGCTGTTCACCCAGGGTGGCAGCATCGCGTCGAACCCGATGAGCATGATGTTCCCGATGATGATGGTCGTCTCCATGGTCGGCATGTTCGCCGGTCAGGGGGGCGGCAAGGGACAGAAGGCAGCCGAGGCGAACGAGGACCGCAAGGACTATCTGCGCTACCTCGACCAGGTTCGCAAGGATGTCGACCAGACCGCCACCCAGCAGCGCGCCTCGGTCGAATGGAGCCATCCCGAGCCGGGTCTCATCTGGATGCTGGCGGGCACCAGCCGCATGTGGGAACGTCGCGCCGGGGACAAGGACTTCTGCCACGCCCGCATCGGCATCGGCGGACAGCGTCTGGCCACCCGTCTGGTCGCGCCGGAGACCGGCCCGGTCGAGGAATTGGAGCCGATCGCGGCGGTCTCGCTGCGCCGCTTCGTGCGCGCGCACTCCACGGTTCCGGATCTGCCGACGGCGATCGCGGTCAAGGGCTTCGCGACCATCGCACTCGACGGCGACCGCGCCGAAGCTCGCGATATGACCCGCGCAATGCTGTTGCAGCTGTGCATGTTCCAGGCACCGGACCAGGTGCTCATCGCCGTCGTCTGCGGCCCGGACACCGCCCGCGAATGGGAATGGACCAAGTGGCTGCCGCACACTCAACATCCGGACGCGCAGGACGGCATCGGCACCGAGCGAATGTTCTACGGCTCGATCCGGGAGGCCACCGCGGGGCTGCATCCGTTGCTGGCCAACCGCGTTCGCTATTCGCGCAACCAGCCCGCCAATGCCAACCTGGTGCATATCGTCATTGTCGTCGACGGCGGCCTGCTCGAGGCCGAAGAAGACCAACTTCGCGAATCCGGTTACGAAGGCGTGACCATCATCGACTTGTGCGGCTACGCACCGCGTTTGGCGGTTTCGCGCGGCATCAAGATGGTTGTCGAGAACGGTGAATGCGTCGGTCGCGGCGCCACCGGAAACCAGGAGCGTTTCGCGCTCATCGACCGAATCAGTCCGCAGCAGGCCCAGCAGGTCGCACGCCGCCTCGCGCCGTATCGCGCCGCGACCCAGCGCAGCAGCGATGCCGAACACGATGACGCCGAAGTGATCTCGACCTGGACCCAGCTGATGAAGCTCGGCGACATCGGCACATTCAATCCCGAGCACGCCTGGCGTCCCCGCTACGGCCGCGAGCGGCTGCGCGTGCCCTTCGGTGTGGGCGCGGACGGCGCGCCCATCGAACTCGATATCAAGGAAGCCGCCGAAAGCGGTATGGGTCCGCACGGATTGTGCATCGGCGCAACCGGTTCCGGTAAATCGGAATTCCTGCGCACCCTGGTGCTCAGCCTGTTGGCCACGCATTCGCCGGACCAGCTGAACCTGGTGCTCGTCGACTTCAAGGGTGGTGCGACCTTCCTCGGCCTGGACGGTGTCCCGCACGTCGCTGCCGTCATCACCAACCTCGAAGAGGAAGCCGACCTCGTCGACCGTATGCGCGACGCCCTGGCCGGTGAAATGAACCGCCGCCAAGAGGTACTGCGTCAGGCGGGCAACTTCGCCAACGTCTCCGAATACGAAAAGGCGCGCGCCGCGGGCGCCGATCTGGACCCGCTGCCGGCACTGTTCGTCGTGCTCGACGAGTTCTCCGAATTGCTCACCCAGCACCCGGATTTCGCCGAACTGTTCGTGATGATCGGCCGCCTCGGCCGCTCGCTGCATGTGCACCTGCTGTTGGCCTCGCAGCGCCTCGAAGAGGGCAAGCTGAAGGGTCTGGAGAGCCACCTCTCCTACCGCATCGGTCTGAAGACATTCTCCGCCAACGAATCCCGCCAGGTCCTCGGCGTCCCGGACGCCTACAACCTGCCCGGCATCCCCGGCGGTGGTTACCTCAAGTCCGACTCCGGCGAGATCCAGCGCTTCCAGGCCTCCTACGTCTCCGGCCCCTACGTCGGCGGCGGCTCCCAACGCGAGGTCACCCAAGCCGGCGTCGCGGGCGGCGAAATCGATATCAAGGCAAGGCCGTTCACCGCCACCCACGTCGACTTCCGCGCCATCGACCGCATCCCACTGCCGTCCGAGCCGACACACGATCCCGAACCGCAGTCCGAAGACGGCGAACAGATCTCCAACCTCAATATGCTGGCCTCCCGCATCCGCGGCCACGGCCGCCCGGCCCACGAGATCTGGCTCCCGCCCCTGGACGAGGCCCCGACCCTCGACCAACTCATCCCGCGCAGCGTGCTCACCGGCGAATACTCCGCCGTCGCCACCCTGCGCGCCCCCATGGGCATCGTCGACCGCCCCTACGACCAGCGCCGCGACCCCTTCGTCGTGGACTTGTCGGGTTCACGAGGCAATGTCGCAGTCGTCGGCGGCCCCCAGTCGGGCAAATCCACGGCCCTGCGCACGATGATCATGGCCTTGTCCCTCACCCACACCGCCGAACAGGTGCAGTTCTACTGCCTCGACTTCGGTGGCGGTACCCTGGCCAGCCTCGAAGGCCTGCCGCATGTGGGTTCGGTGGCCAGCCGTCTCGATGAGGACAAGGTCCGGCGCACCATCGCCGAAATGACGACCATCGTCCGTCAGCGCGAAGCGCGGTTCCGCCAACTGGGCATCGAGTCGATGACCGAATTCCGCCGTCTGCGCGCCATGGACCCGGCCAGCAGTCCCGGTGCGGCTGGGGCGCACGAGGATCCGTTCGGTGACGTCTTCCTGGTCATCGACGGCTTCGGTTCCATCCGCCAGGACTTCGACCCTCTCGAACAGCCCATCATGAACCTCGCGGTCCAGGGCCTGTCCTACGGCGTCCACGTGGTCATCGCCCTCGCCCGCTGGGCCGAAGCGCGTCCCGCCCTGAAAGACCAGATCGGCACCCGCATCGAACTCCGTCTCGGTGACCCCATGGATTCCGACCTCGGCCGCAAGTTCGCCGCCCTGGTACCCCAGGGGCGCCCGGGTCGCGGCATGACCCCCGAATGCCTGCACATGTTGACCGGTCTGCCGCGCATCGATGGCAGTGCCGCCCAGGAAAACCTCGGCCAGGCAGTGGCGGACGCGGTGGCGACCATTGCCCGTCTGACTCCTGGCAGGCCCGCTCCGGCCGCCAGAATGCTTCCGGAAATGTTGCCGCGCGAGCAATTGCTGCAGCTCGCGGGCAACTGGCCCTCCCAGGTCGACCCGGAAGCCAAGTGCATGCGAATTCCACTCGGCATCAACGAATCCGAGCTTGCGCCCGTCTACCTCGACTTCAACGAGAGCCCGCACTTCATCGTCATCGGTGATACCGAAAGCGGTAAGACGACACTGCTCCGGTCGATTATCGAGAGCATCGCGGCCTCGAACACACCGGATCAGGCGCGTTTCATCCTCGGTGACTACCGACGGTCGATGCTGGGACTCGTGCCCAACGGATACCTCGCCGGATACGGTTCCACCGCACCGCAATTCACCCAGAACATGGCCGATCTCGCCGCCTATGTGGCCCAGCGGACCCCCGGCTCCGACGTCACGCCGCAGCAACTGCGTGATCGCTCTTGGTGGCGGGGTCCGGAACTGTACGTCATCGTCGACGACTACGACTTGGTCGCCTCATCCAGCGGCAACCCGGTATCGGCGCTGTTGGAACACCTTCCGCATGCCCGAGATCTGGGTTTCCACGTGATCATCGCGCGGCGCTCCGGTGGCGCGAGTCGCGCACTGTACGAAGCGACGGTCGCGCGCATGAAGGACCTCGGATCGGCCGCTCTGGTCATGAGCTGCAATAAGGATGAGGGCGTTTTGTTCGGTAACACGCGTCCGGGTATCAAACCCCCCGGGCGTGGTACCTACGTCACGCGTAACAGCGAAGGTCTGATCCAGTTGGCCTGGATGCCTCCGGCGGAGTGATGCCGAGCGTCGATCTAGTGGTGACGGACACCCGCGTATGGGCGCGCGGTCCGGCCACCCATTGGGATACGCCGCCTTCGGTGGTGCTCGGTAGCGACGGGGATCTCGTTGTCGGAGAGCCGCTTACACCGCCGACACAGGTGAGCTCCGCGGTCCAGTATGTGGGCGGGGACCGCATAGCCCTGCTGCCGCGTGTTCCGGCCGTCGCCGAAGCGATGACGGCGGTGGTCGGAACAGTCCTGCGGAACCTCGGTGCGGCGATTCCGTGCGAACAGGTGACCGTGGTGTGCCCGACCGAATGGGGCAGGCGGCGACGTGCGGTCATCGACGATGCTGTTCGGCGCTTCGCCACCGATATCGTGTTCGAGGACATGGCAATACGCGCCGTTGTCACCGATGCGGGTACCGCGCGCAGCAGGCGCACCGTTGTGTTGGAGTTCGGCCCGCTCTCGACCACAGCGACCGCTGTCGTGCGCAGCCATCAGGGCACTCACATCGAATCGTGTGAGCATGAACCGAATCTCGCGATTGCCGACATCGCGCCGGATGCGGCGGGGGACGAACAGCTGGCCACTCTTTTCGATCGTCTGCTCGGCGGGCAACCTGCCGATGTCGTTCAGGCGGTGGGTGTTTCGGATTCGGCGAAGCTTGATGTGATCAGGTCGGTGGCACAGCGGTTCTGCGGACCGGCGGTCGAAGTCCGTCCGGTCGCGGGCGCTGATCTCGTGCGTGGGTCGCGGCTGGAACCGGAGTACCAGCCCGAGATCGCGCCATTGCCGACCACGGAGTGGATGCAGCCGCTGCGGCAGCGGGCAGCGGCGATGCAGCCGCCTGGGCGCAATACGAAGGTGTACGTGGTGAGTGCCGTGGCTGCGGTTGCGGTGGTGGCCGCTGCGGCCGTCGGGGCAGTGTTCGCGTTCGGCGGCTCGGATGACCACCCAACCGCCGCACCGGCGAGCACAGCTGTCTCCGTGCGTCCCACGCCGCCGTCGACCAGCGCGCAGCCATCGACGACGGCCCGAGCATCGGAAACCGTTGGGCGCGTACGCTTCCAGATACCGGCTGGATGGCGATTCGCGCAGGCGCCTGACCCGAACAAGTCTCGGGTCGATCTCGTCCCGTCGGACGGAACTCGGATGCGCATCACCGTGATCCAGACCCCGGTCGCAACGGGCGCCGGATACGAGCAGGTCGCGGCGAATCTCGAGGCCCAGATGAAGCAGCGGCCGAGTGGTACGGTCGGCGAGCTGAAGCGCGACATAGTATTCGGCGGTAAATCGGGCCTGGCCTACACCGAACAGCCCGGTGATGGCTCAACTGTGAACTGGCATGTATTGGTGGAGCAGGGACTTCAGATCAGCACCGGGTGCCAGTACTTCGGTAGCTGGGACTCGATCGCGCAGACCTGTGCGCAGTTCGCGGCATCCATTCAGACGACGCCGTAATCGCTGTTCCGCCCAAATAATTCGTGCCCCCGGCAAACTGCCGGGGGCACGAATGGTTCCGAGTCGAATCTCAGAAGAGGCCAGCGAGCGCGGTGTCCGTGCCCTGAAGCTCGGAGTTGCCCTTGTCGACGAGCTGAGCGGCGCCGTGCAGGGTCGTGTTCAGCTGAACGACATGCTGGTTCCAGGTCGTCTGGTACTGGTCGAACGCTTCCTTCGCCGCACCACCCTGGGTGTCGAAGAAGGCCTTCACCTTCTTCTCGAAGGCCTCGAGCTCGTTGCGGATGGTCTCGGCGCGGTTGATGATCTGACGCGCGCCGTCTGCAACACCGTCGAAATTAGCGGAGATGGGCTTGCCACTGCTCATTGTTCAGGCTCCTATGCTGCGTGGTTTTGGAGTTTAGACCGCAGGCAGGTCGAGGCTGGAAACCTGCGCCTGCACCTTGGAGGCGAAGTCGTCGGTCTGATCAGAGAACGAGTTGCTCATCTTGAGCAGCTTCTCGGAGGTCTCCATCAGCTGGTCGTTCATCTTGTCGGCCTGGAAGTAGTAGCGCTCCATGAAGGCGTTGAACGCGTCGCGGGCCGCACCCTGCCAGTTGGCGCCGTTCGTCACGTTGTCTTCATCGGTCTTCAACTGCCGGATGGCCATCATCAGGCTGTTGTGCTGCTCCTGGAATTCCTTCGCCTTCGCATTGATACCCTCGGTATCCGCAGCGAAATTCCCTGGTGAAGTCATCGCTTCTGCTCCTGGTTCTGGTTGTGGTCAATCCAAGTGCGAGTTGACCTCGTTCATACGGTTGGACGCGTCCTCGGCCCGTTCGGTTCCATCCAGTTCGAAAGAATCTGATAGATCCACCGCGTCGCACGGGCGCTGTAGCGTTGTCGACCGGCTACATCACGGTCGGAGGGCCTCAGAGATCCCCCCGGATGTCTCGGACCGCAATGTCGTCGTCTCGGTCGCCACCAGCACACCGATCCCCTCCTTCCCCCTGTTCGCGGCCACTTGAACTGGCGAGTGGGCTGGCTGCGAACACCCTACCGAACAGCGCGCTCTCGCGTCTACAAGACAGATCCCAGTTCGATAAGAGCTGTGGATAACCCTGGCGTTGCGCTACTTGACGACCTTGGCGATCGTCGGAACCATCTTGTCCGCCAGTGTGTCCTGGGACTGTGCGGTCCACACCTGGAACGCCTGCACTGTCGACGGATCATCGACCACAACGATCTTCGCGTTGCTTGACAGAATGCTCCCCGGCAAGCCACGCAGTCCGCCGTTCCCTGCCTGGCTATCGGTCCGCAGCACGATCACGACCTCGGAATCGACATCTGCCGAATAACTCGCGGCCGAAAGTGCGCGTGGTGACTTCTCGTCGCCGACGGCCTTGTATTTGGTGCTGTAGGCAAAGCCGAGGTTCTGCAGGAACTTGGATTGGTCGCTGGGGTTGAGCACCACCGAGAGGGTCGAGTTGCCGAAATTGAACGCGGTGACAGTCTTTCCCGAGAATTGCGGATTGGCGTTCCGCGCTTCGGCCACCTTGTCGCCACCGCCGCCGGAGTCGGATTTACCGTTGGTGAGGAAAAAGGTTCCAGCCGCGACGGCGGCGATGACGACAACCGCGAGAGCCGCTGGTACCAGGATTCGGCGGATGGCCGACCGTGGGGAGTGATTTCGCTGCGTCGCGATCAAGCTTTGGTCCGTATTCTCCTGCGGCGCGAATCCGGTAGCAGGAGTTCGGGGTTGGGTGTGGTAGCCGGGGGCGTGGGGACCCCCGGTGACCGGCATGGTCGGGTTGGTCGAATATCCCGCGACAGGCATGCGGTTATCGGTCGAATATCCGGCCTCCGGAGCGCGGAATTGAGTGCCGTATAAGGCGGCCTCTGCGGCTTGGGTGAACTCCCGACACGTCGCGTAGCGCTGTGTCGGATCCTTGGCCATCACCTTCTCGATCACCGCATCCAAGGCGGGCGGCAGGCCCGGTCGAACCGCACTCAATTTCGGCGGCGGCTCGTGCAGATGGCCCATCATGACGACGGCCGGCATGGTCGACGGATACGGGTTCTGCCCGGTCAGCAGCTTGAAGAACGAGCAGCCCAGGCTGTAGATATCGGCGCGATTGTCCAGGCTGGTTCCGACCAATTGCTCGGGTGGGGCATAGGCGACGGTGGCCATGAAATTGCCGGTCGCGGTGAGGTCTTGGCCGTCCTCGGACGACTTCGCGACACCGAAGTCGGTGAGCAGTACTCGTTCCTCATCACCCGCTTCGGCGGCGGAGAGCAAGAAGTTCGCCGGTTTCACATCTCGGTGCAGCAGCCCGCGTCGGTGCGCGTAGTCGAGCCCTTTGCCCACCTCGGACACGATCCGCAGGGCTCGCTGCGGGGTCATCACGGAGGGCCCCTTCTTGGCCTCGTCCGAGGCATCGACACCGTCGACGTACTGCATGGCGATCCACAGCTGGCCGTTCTCCTCGCCGCGGTTGTACACCGCGACGATATTCGGATGATCGAGTCCGGCGGCCAGATTCGCTTCGCGCTCGAAGCGGGCGCGGAATTCGTCATCGGTGGACAGGTCGGCGCTGAGAACCTTCAATGCGTCACGACGGGGGAGGATCGGGTTCTGGGCCAGGTACACCGTGCCCATACCGCCGCTGCCGAGAACTTGAAGTACCCGGTAGCCACCTACGATTGCGCCGGGCCGCAACGCCATTCGGTCCTCCTCGATGATGTCGAACGCCCGGACATGCGAGCCTCCGTCAGAAATCTAGCAAGTCGTCGGTGGGTATTCGAGTCGCATCCGAACCGTCCTCAACGGCTCTGCAGCAGGACATACTGCGCGGAGACCTTCTGGTGCAGATCCTGCAGCTGCTTGCCGAACGCCTGCACGACGTACCGATCGACCTGGAACATACACAGATTCATCGAGCCGGTCGGATTCTTATCGGTTACTCCATCCGCGAAACATTGGACATGTTCGCCGAGTCCGGCCGGGGCGCCGACCATCTTCTGATCCGGTTTCAATGGCTGCCACTTCGTCCAGAGGTCGTCGGCGTCCTTCAGGGATTTGGTTCGGAAGACGACGGCATCACCGAACGACACCAGATCGACGCCGTGCTTCTCCAGTTCCGGCAGTGTTGCCTGACCGGCATTCATCAACGACACCGTCCCGCGGCCGCTGAAAACACCGTCGGGCTCTGCGCGAATGGGTCTTTCCGGATTGCTGGGTATGGTTCGGCCGAGCAAACCCTGTGGATCGAGCGGGATACGTGAGAGCTCGCCGGCCGGAGTCGGCTGGAACTTGTCGAGCAGCGGGAGTTGCACTCCGAGCATCTTCTCGACCTGCGATGCCAACGCGGGCAGATCGGGTGCCGAGGTATCGTCCACCACTTTGATGTAGACGACATATCGGTCGTGCACCGTCCACGAGCCGACCGAGGAGATATCCGGTCGCCAATGTGCGTACGTATTCGGCTGCGCGATCGGAACAGGCTGATTGTCGGCGTTGTAGGTGAAGTCGTCGTGTTCGAGGGTCGGTCCGACTGCCGACGCGGTTTGCGCATCCGGGAACATCAGCACCGCGACATTCAGCGTTCGCCGCTTGTCCTCCTGCGCGCCCCCGCTTCGCCATGCGTTGACCCAGCCCGCGACCAAGTCCTTCGCGACATCATCGAAGGTGTCGTTGATGACGAGGCTGCCGAGGGTCTTGCGGTTGAGGACAATATGTGTCGCGATGCCCCAGGCGTCCTCAACGTAAACGGGGTCGGCTTCGTACGGCAGCGCCACATAGTCGGCCAGTCGTTGTGCCTCCCGCGCCCGAGCTTGTTTGTCGCTCTTGGCATTACCCACTTGGCGCGGCTTGGTCTGATAGTTGCCTACATCGAGCTTCGATACATCGGGTTGCACGCGGACCGGCTCGCCGGTCACCTGGGCACCACACCCTGACAACGCGGTCGTCAACGCCGCGGCCGTGCACAGTGCCGCCACCCATCGAACGGCCGTCGGCTTCGTCGCGAGCTTCATGCCTCCCCTAACGCCCGTAAGCAAGTAACTTGTATTGCGCGGCGGCCTTTTGATATGCCTCCTGCACGTTGGTTCCCACGACTCGCGCGACGTATCTGTCGTATGCGAGATAGCACACGGGCGGATATGTAAGCGAAGGGCTCTTTTTATCCTTGACATCGAAACACTTGGCGTCGGGCATATTCGGGGGTGCGTCGACCGGACGGTATTTATCGGCCTTCTGATCGATCATGGCGGCGATGAGACGGACTGTGCTGCTCGAATCCCGGGTGCGATATACCTTCTCACCGGCGTACGCGACCAGATCGACGCCCGCATCGTCGTAAGCCGCCTTGGCGAGTGCGGGGAAGTTCTCCGAATGCAGCGCGACGTGTCCGGGCATCAGCACCGTGCGGTCGATTCCGGATACGCTCTTCTGCCGCTCTTCGAGCGGTAGCGTCCGTCCGAGTAATCCGTCCACATCCATAGGGAGGGATGCGATTTGATCGACCGGAGTCGGCGAGTAGTCCTTCAGCATCTCGATCTGTTCAGTGAAGGCCGCCTGGGTGAAAGCGATCAGCGGTGCGGTGTCGACAGGTTCACTAACCGGATCGTCGATATGCACGTATAGCAGCATGGCGTCGTGTACGAGGAACGAGTCCAGGGTCCGTTTGCTTGGCGACCATTTCGCACGAGCAGTCGGATGCCCAGGGATCGTCACGGTCTCGCCGGGCAGCACTTCGGTCTGACGGTCCGCGAGGCGACGAGCCGCGGTCTCGGCCTTGCCCTGGTCCGAGAACCGGAGCGTATCCATGATCACCGAACTGCCGAGCCAGAACGGGCTCCGGCGCTCACCCGTCGTCTCCCACCCGGCGACGAGTCCTTGTGCGAGATCAGGGAATTCCTTGTTATCGATCGATGAGATGGTTGCCGGGGATTTCAGGGTGGTCCGCCCATCGATCGTTGCCAGGCGTTGGAAAGCGAATTTTCCATCTATATCGAAAGGTAGTGGTACCGAGTTTCCGAGCCGTACCGACTCTAGATAGCCCCCCGAGTCGGCATTGCGCGTGGTTTCCATATCGCGCGGTGTTGTCGGATAGTTGCCGGAATCCAGTTTGGCAACGTCGATGGTCGGCGTGGTCGTGCCCTGGCTGTCACCGCAGGCAGTGGTCGCCGCGAGCGCCACGGCGATGATGGCGTACAGACTGTGTCGCAATCGCATGGTCGGACTCATTCACTCTTCGCCAGAATCGCGTACTGAGCGGCGGCACGTTGGTACAGCACCGGGTCTACCGCCCCTGCGAATCCTCTTGCGACGACGACGGCTACGTATCGCCCGTAGACCACAGCGCAGAACTGGTCGAAATTCCTGTTAGCAGTGGCGGTATCGAGCTTGACGCACCGGACGTCGGGGAGACCCGGTGGCGGTGCAAGTACTTCGTCGTTCTTACCAGTCTTGGCCAGCGCGGACTGTAGGTGGAAGGCGCCGGGGAGGTCACGAGCACGGTAGATGATCGCGCCGCGGCGGCCGACCAGATCGACCCCGCTCTCCTCGAATGCCTTGCGAATATCGATCGGGTTGCGCTCGAAGTGCAGTTCACCCGAGGGGTCGAAGTAGCCGAAGTCCGCCTTGCCGATGAACGGGTCGCTGTAGTCCGGGGCCTCTGGCAGGGCTCGCCGCATGATGCTGTCCGGATCAGTGGGCAGGTCGAGGAGATCGTCCAGCGGTATGGGCTTCTGCTGGTCCAATCGGGTGAACTGGAGGTCGATCGTCTTTTCGATATTGTCCGCGATTGCCGCCTGGTTCGGTTGGGGCAGTGCGTGATTCACCACGACCACATAGGGGCCGTGCGCGGTGAACGAGATGATCGTTCGGTCGTCCGCGGACGATGCCCGAGCATCCGTATGCCCCGGGATGGGCACCGGATGCCGGCCAGGATCACTGTTCGCGACCTGATCGAACTGGTCGGCAGCGGCACGACCGGCCGCGTCGGTAGGAAAGCGCAGAACCGAGATGATCAACTTCTTGTGGTTGCGGAGATTGTCGTTGCCGCCCACGACATAAACCCCGGCAAGCAGGTTGTTGTCCGTTGCGACGGGTCGGTACTTCTCTGGAAAGTATTTCTCGCCGATCATCGACTCGGCGTCGGACATGAACTTCTGATTCGACGTGTCGCTGATTTCGCTGTCGATCTCATAGGGATGCACCAGGTAGTTGAGCATCCGGCGCGCTTCGATCAGCCGCATGTCGGGAATGCTGCTGATGCGGGGGTCATAGGTGGTCGGCTCCAGGGCGTACGCCCCCGTCTTCAACGTCGCCACGTCCACCGGTGCCAACCCCGGCCCCGGATGCCCCGTCACGCTCGCCGCGCAACCCGCGCTCACCACGGCGAGCAACGCGACGAATCCGCCTATGAACCTCATACTTCCCCCGTTCCATCTCCCCGTTCGCATACTTCCCGCGGGATCCTACTCGACGCAAGCCACCAGCACCGGGGGCCAGTTTGCCGGTGTCAGCCTGTCCGGATCGGCAGCTACTTGCCGAAGGCCAGCAGTTTGTACTGCGCCGCAAGTTTTTGGTCGAGGTCTTGGCGCTGGTTGGCGGTGATGGCGGCTACGTAGCGGTTATACGGTAGGTAGCAGATGAATTCGACGAGGTTGCGGGATTTGGTCGCGTCGTTGTCGAGCTTCTTCGAGCATTTCGCGGCCGGGAGACCGGGTGGGCTGTCGGTGGTTTGGAAGAGCCCGGTGAGTTGGTCGAGCAGGCTTGCGGTGAGTCGGGCGGCGGCGGCGGAGTCGGCGGTGCGGTAGATCGAGGAGTCGCTATGCGCGATCAGGTCGACCTCGGCGTCGTCGAAAGCGCGCTTGGTGATGTCGGGGCGTTCCTCGAGGTGCAGGGCCGCGTGCGGGGTGTAGGCCCCGGTGATGTCGGCATAACCCGCGGAAGGCTGGTTCGGCAGGGTTCGGGCGACCAGGCCGTCGATGTCGGCGGGTTCCTGCGCGACCTTGTCGGATGGGGTCGGGGTGTAGCCCTTCAGCAGTTCGAATTGTTTGTCGAACAGCTGCTTGGTGAAGTCGATCAGCGGGGCCGGATCCGGTGGGGTCGCGAGGCTGTTGCCGAGGTAGGTGTAGAGCAAGTAGTCGTCGCGCGCGATCCAGGTTTCGACGGCATCATATTGGGTCAGTGCGGATTTGGCATTCGGGTAGCCGGGAATCGCCAACGGCCCCTTTCGAGGGTATTTTTCGTTCTTCTCATCGGAGAACACGTCCATGGCGGTCTTTGCCTGCGCGTTGTTCGAGAATCGCAGCAGAGTGAGGTCGATGTTCAGCCCGAGCGAGCGGTCTTTCCTGCGGTGCCCAGAGGTGGTCCAGCCCGCGACGAGACCGGGGGCTGCCTCGGCGAAGTTCTCGACGGATCCGCCGAGCGAGCCGTTTCGCGGCGGATTCTGTGGGGTGAACGGATGCAAGTAGAACGGGCGCTGGTTGTAGATCAGGCGACCGTCCAGATCCATTATCAGCGGCACGAACTCGGCGAGTCGGATGGACTCCTGCACCGCACCGGTTTCGGCGGTGCGCTGTTTGTCGATGTCGCGCGGTGTCGTCGGATAGTTTCCGGCCTCGAGCTTCGACACATCCACCGCGGGGGCGGGGTCGTCGGACCCGCCGCAGGCGGTCATCGCGAGTATGGCCGCTATCGCGAGACAGAGCAAGCCGTTTCGGTATCGAAGGTTCATCGGTGCGCTCACTGGGTCTTGGCCAGGATCGAATATTGTGCGGCGGTCGCCTGGTACAGCGCGGGGTCGAATTTCCCGAGACCTTGTCCCTGGGAACCGAGCACCGCGACATAGCGGTCGTGCACGAGGATGCACAGAAATTTGTTGTTGAAGATCGGTTCCGTCTCGTCCATCTTCAGGCAGCGTGCGTCGGCGAGACCCGGTGGGCTGCTCAAGGCTTCGTCGTCC
Organism: Nocardia sp. NPDC049737; assembly: GCF_040674755.1. NCBI lineage: Bacteria > Bacillati > Actinomycetota > Actinomycetes > Mycobacteriales > Nocardiaceae > Nocardia > Nocardia sp. NPDC049737. The sequence goes on from NZ_JBFANH010000011.1 coordinate 97,694, forward strand.
TTGCCCAACTGCGCCAATGCGTTCTGGAGCCGGAACGATGCCGCGAGGTCGCGAGTGCGAAAGAGGGTCGACTGGTTCTGTGCGACGAGATCGGTACCGGCTTCCTGCAGTGTCCGTTTCAGATCGAGACCGTTGCGCTCGAAGTGCAACTGACCGAGTCCGTCATAGATGCCGATGTATTTGTCCCGCGAGTAGTCCCGCGTCTCTTTCCCGGCTGGCAGCGTGCGCCGCATGATCCCGTCGGGGTTGAGCGGCAGGTCGAGGATGTCATCCACTGGTGTCGGGACCAAGCTGTCCAGCTTGGGAAGCTGCAGATCGAGCATCTTCTTGAATTGCGTTGCAAGGGCTTTCGGGTCGGGCCCCGGCATGGTGATCATGCTCAGCAGAACGAACGGACCACGCGCGACGAAGACATAGCCCTTCTTATCGTTATCCGATGAGGCTCGGATATCCGGATAGCCGTCGATCGCGACCGGGTGCCGCCCCGGCTTGAACTCATCGGTTGCCCGGTCGAGTTCCGCCGCTGCGGAGCGTGCCGCAGCGTCCGACGGGAAGCGAAGTAACGCGATGGCCAGGTTCTTGATGCTGCGCAGACTGTCGTTGGACCGCTGGGTGTACACCCCGGCGATGAAGTTGTTGCGCTCGACGACCGGTAGGTATTGCCCGGGCAGCACGCCGAGCAAACCGTCGTCGAAATTCGTCGAGGTCGCCTCCACAAGACGGGTATCGACGAGGTGGCTGATATCGCTGTCGACGTCGTAGGGCAGGACCAAATAGCCCAGCATGCGCCGGGATTCGATGCGGAAGACATCGTCCTTGTCGAGGCCGTCCAACGAGTAATCCTGTGGCGCGGACGGATAGGGCCCGATGTTGAGGCTGTTCGGATCCACCGCGGTCATGCCGGGGCCGGCGTGACCGGGAACGTCGGCGGCACATCCCGCGACAACGCCGACGACGAGAACCGCCACCGTGGTGGCGACCGCTGCTGTTCGAAGTTTCGATTTCGCGTCGAATCTCACGTCCCACCCGATCGTTCGCGTATCTCCGCGCGGATCCTACTTCACCGTCCGGGTTCCCCACGGAGGTCGGAGCGCTGTCAGAAGCTGTTGGCCAAAAGTGCGTACTGCGCGGTCACCTTCTGTCGCACATCCGGTTCCTTATCGCTGGTGACCACACCGACATACCGCTTGTACGGGACGTAGCAGCGGTACTTGTACTGCCGCTCCGGATCGCCTTTGCTGTTGAGCTGCAAGCACTTCGCGCCCGGAACATCCTTGGGTGCGTCGATCGGGTCGAAGGTGTCGCGCACCTCTTCGATCAGTCCGTCGATGAATTTCTGCCCGGCCGGATAGTCCCGGACACGGGTGACCGAACCGTTGTCGACGACGGCGAACCGGTCGACCCCGGCCTCGTCCACCAGCTTCTGGGTCTTGCTCTCGTCCTCGGCCGACTGTACGAAGTAACTCGGCCCGTAGACAGCGAAGTTATCGGCATTCGGGGTGTGCCCACGACGATCCGCGACCACCACGCGCGCCAGCATGCCCTCCGGATCGACCTTCAGGCTGCTGAATTTGTCCTGCGGGGTTGCCTGGAACTTGTCCAACGCGCGGGTCTGGGTATCGAGCGTTTTCTCGACCCAGCTCAGCAAGTCCGAACTGTCCGCGCGGGGCCGCCCGACGAACAGCGAGATGACGAACTCCTTGTGCGCCATGAAGGTTCCGACGTTGGGAACGCCTGGGCGCCAATGGATATAGGCGTCCGGATATTTGGTCGACGTCAGTTTGCGGTTCTCGGGGGAGATATTGATATCGGCGTCCTCGAGTTCGCGCGCTGCGATCTTCGCGGTGGCCTCGTCCGGGAACCGGAATACGACATTGGTGATCGCGGTGGTGTCGGCCGACGGCCGGGTCTGACCGGGCGGATCGGGCTTATCCGAACCGCTGGTGGCGTATCCGGTGAGGTAGTTGCGGTTCACCAGTACCGGTTTCGATGCGGACGCCACGTGTTCGACTGCATCGTCGATGCTGCTGAGCACCTTGCCTTCGCGTCCGTAGGTGAGCGACGGGTCGATCTTCGAACTGGCGACCACGGCCTCCGACATCCGCATGCCCTCGAGCAGCGCCCCGTTCGAGCCGGCGTCCTGGTCGTATTTGTGTCGATCGACCGGATAGGTGCCGACCTCGAGCTTGCGCACGTCTTGCTCGGCCGCCAACGGCGCACCCTGCACCCCGCTGCAGCCGGTCAACACCCCGGTCACCGCGATACAAGCCACGGCGAGCGCGATGCGCGAAGTCCTAACCATGACGGCCCCTCGTTCCTCCCGATGTGCATTTGAAGTTACCGGACGGACGCCGTGGACGGGGACCCCTTAGGGCTTGGTTTGCAATACCCTTGTCGATGTGGCGACGACCCCGCGATGCGCACCTCTGGAAGGCCGATACCGTTGAAGGATCGGCAGGTTGAGGTCGTTGTCGGAGGTCACGCCGTCGCCCGGGTCGCGGGTGCGGTAGTGGTCGTCACACATCGTGGGCATGGGCGCCCGACTCCGGACGCACCTGCCGTCATCGCGCTGGAATCGCTGGCCGAACTCGTGCGCGACGCCGCCGAACAGCATCCGCAGGGACCGGGGGCACTGGTCGCGCGCGCCGCGACACGCTGGCTGATGACGCATGCCGAGCGGATCAGTCCCGGTGCGCCGATCGATTTCGGCATCCTGTCCGCCGCCGAGACCGGCGGGATGGCGATCTTCCTGCACGGTGCGGTCACCGCGGTACTCGCCGGTGACGGAACGCTCGAGCGCTATCGGGGTAGCGACGCCGCCTTCACAGTGGACCGGGTCGCATCGTTGCCCGCGCGAGCGGTCGCGCTCTTCGTCGACGACCCCAAGGGCCGCATTCCGGAACTGCCCGCCGAGCGGGGGATCGGCTGGTTGGTCGAGGGGATCGCACAGGCAGGCGGCGCGATCGTCTGGTCCGATGCGGTGCGTGCTCGATCCGAACCGTTGCGGTCCGAGAGGCCACCGACCGAGAGGCCACCGACCGAGAGGCCACCGACCGAGAGGCCACCGACCGCGCGCATCGACTCGGGACCGACCCAGCGTCCCGTGCCCGAACCCCAGCCCGAGCCCGAGCCCGAGCCGACCGAAACCCGCGCCTCGACCGCGATGCTCGATTCGGTCCAGGAGCAGCAACCGGTCGACCCGCATCACGCGCCGACCCAAATGGGTGGCACCAATCCGGCCCCGCGCCCGGATCCGGATCTACAGCGCAGGCTGGAGGCCACCGCGAAGGCCACCGCCCTCACCGTCAAGGTGATGGGATTCAAGTGCGCGCGTGCGCATCCCAGCGATCCGCGCTCGGCGTTCTGCACGGTCTGCGGGATGCCGGTTGATCAGACGCAGCAGCTGATCGAGGTGGTCCGCCCGCCGCTGGGCATGCTGGTCCTCGACGACGGCATGACCTACATGCTGGCCGCGGACGCGGTCCTCGGCCGCGATCCGGAACATTCCGAACAGGCCGGCCGCGGCATGGTGCCGTTGAAGGTCGAGGATTCCTCGGGCGGCATGTCTCGCGCGCACGCGGAGGTGCTGCTGCTGAATTGGGATGTGTCCCTGGTGGATCGGGGTTCAACCAATGGCACCCGCACCCGCCTACCCGGTTACCGCGACTGGATCCGCTTACCACCCAACCAGCCGATGGGCCTGATACCCGGCACCGAAATCATGATCGGCAACCGGGTGCTGCGATTCGAACCCGCCGCTCCGCCACCATTCGGCTGACATGCTCGGCCGTCCTGGGGAATCTGCCCGACCCAACAACTGATTTCGTGCGGATTGAGTAACTCGCAGCCAGAACGCCGACCCGAGCACGCGGCTTGCGTGGCACTCAACGTCCGGCAAAAAAAGGGGGAGCTCAGGAATACCGTGACGTGCAGGTGTGCTCGCCGTTGAGCACTCCGGCGCGGAACGCGTCGACCCTGGAGAACCCACTCGGCACGGTCTTGCCCTCGATATCGCTGGCCGCGAGCCCGTCGGCGAGCAGTCCGGAGACCGCCTCGTCGAGATCGCCTGCGGCCAAGACGATATCGCCTTCTGCCTGGGTTCGCCCCGGCTGCGCGAGCTTGCCGGTGACCACCCCCGACAAACAGGCCGCGCGTAATCCGGTTTTGGCGCCGACGAGCTGCTGACCGTCGGCCTGCTGCACGGCGAGGGTGTAGCGCGAGATGAAGACGACGTAGCCGTTGTAATCGCCGGTCACCTTGAGCGGCAACGGATCATTGTCATCGGCATCGGAGGTGCCGCGCTGCGCGAGCGCGGGCACATCGGTAACGATGGTGTTCTTGGCCGGACAATACGAAACCGGCGGTGTGGCAACGCCGTTCTTGCAGTCGATCTTCGCGCCGGAGTAGTCGAAGGTCGGCGCCTGCTTCAGCGGCAGGATCACCGCGAGTGCCTTGCTGAGCTCGATCAGACTGTCCTTGTCGATCGGATTCTCGCCGTGGCCGGGATCGTCCTTGAAGCTCTGCGGCAAATTGCCGCGGCGGCGCTCGATCTCGTGCATATCAATGGCCTTGCACGCCTTCGGACCATCGGTGAAGCCGATCTGCACTGCCGTGACCCGCTCGAATGCCGACCCGTGCACGCTCTCCGGATCATCCGGATTGGAGTCTCGAATGGCGACGGTCGCGGCCAGCACCGAGTTCAGGCCATCGGAGGTATTGATGGTGAAGTGCTTGGATTTGCCTTCGGCCACATGGCGAATGAACGCACCCGAGAAGCAGTCGGCCTGCTGCTCTTTGACGATCACCGGATCCTTGGTCTGCACGATTTTCGCCAGGGTCTGGATGGCGTGTCCGTATTCATGGGCGAGCACCATGATCACGGCCATCTTGCCGAAGGTGTCCTCGATCGTGGGCAACAGCACCGAGCGGTCCCAGCCGATCGAGTTGTCCAGTCGGCAGTAGGCGGCGTTCACCAGGTGATAGGTGGATTCCTTGCAGAATTCGAGTGCCTGGCTGCGCGGCGCCTTGGCGCTCCAGGAGATCAGCTTGTCGACCGGCTTGAATTCCCCTTCGAAATCCTTGCTGTACTCGGCGCGCCAATATGTCTGAATATCGTCGATCGCGTTGAGCGCCAGGGCATCCACCTCGCCGCTGTCGCCGTTGACTGCCGTGAGCGAGCTATCGGGAATGCCTTCGCGTGGCCCGCTGGGACCGCTCGTGGTGGGCAGTCCGGCGACCTTGAACGGATCGTCGTAGACCGAAACCGCTCGACCGTGCACCGCGCGAGTACAGCCCGCCAACATTGCGATTACACATAGCACTGCGGCAACGACTGCGGTCGCTCGGAGTTTCGGCAAGGCTCCCCCTAGTCGGCCGGTCGCACGTTCATAACGGTCTCCGGATCGGGGCAAAAGGCGCATCGGGGGCACCGCCGAAGTCCGGGTGATGGAATAGTATCCGCTGCATGTCTTTACCGGGGGCGCAGACCATCACCGTGCGCCATGATGGAACCGAACGGGTCTTCGATTCGAATCAACAGGTCACGATGGGTCGCGCACCGGAAGTGACGCTCTTCGTGGACAGTCCGCTGGTCTCGCGGGTGCATGCGACGCTCGCCTGGCAAGGCAACAACTGGGTACTCACCGACAACGGCAGCACCAACGGCGTTTTCGTGGATGCGCGTCGGTTGAGTCAGCCGGTGCCGATCAATCGGCCGACGCAGGTGCGCCTCGGTGATGCGATAAGTGGTCCGTTACTGCATCTGCTGCCCGCGACGCCGGCCCGGCAGCAGCGGCCGCCGGCGGCGCAACCGCCACCGTCGCAACCGCAGTCGTCGGTGCCGCCGGGTTATCAACATCCGCGACGGACACCGCAGGCACCGGCCCCCTCCCAGCAGCGTCCGCAACAGCAACGTCCAGAGCAGCAACCCCCGCAGCAGCAACGCCCAGAGCACCCCCCACAGCCACCGTCGCAGCCGCAACCCCAGCAGCCACCGCCCTCCCAACCGCAGCAGCCGAATGTCAATATGACCTTCAAGGCCGACACCTCGATGCTGCCCCCGGTCCGCACGCGACCATCCACAGCGCCGATTGCCAGGGCCGATCGCCTCCCCCCCGGCGGACTCGATATCGGTCGTACCTCTGACAATCAGATCGTCGTCAACGATCCGCTGGCCTCGCGCAAGCACGCCCGCCTGGTCGCGGCATCCGAGGGCCTGACCATCGAGGACCTCGGCTCGGCCAACGGCACCTTCGTCAACGGCCATCGCGAGCAGCGCACGGTGCTGCGTGAGCGCGACATCATCACCATCGGCAATATCGACTTCGTCGTCCAGCAGGGCGCACTGGTACATCGGCAGAAGCCGGTCGCCGAGCAGGGTCTGCACGTGCACGGCGTCGGCTTCACCGTCGAGGGCAATAAGCAGTTGCTCGTCGATGTGAACATGCAGGCGGGGCGGGGCACCCTCACCGCACTGATCGGACCCTCCGGCGCGGGCAAATCGACGCTGTCGAAATTGATCGCGGGCAGCACCCACCCCTCCGGCGGTGTGGTCACCTTCGAAGGCCGCAACCTGCACGCCGAATACGAGGCGCTGCGTTCCCGCATCGGCATGGTGCCGCAGGACGATGTGCTGCACCGTCAGCTCACGGTGCGTCAGGCCCTCGGCTACGCGGCGGAGCTTCGACTGCCGCCGGACAACTCGAAGGCCGACCGCCAGCAGGTGATCGACGGTGTACTGCAAGAACTTTCGCTCACCGAACATGCCGACACCAGGGTCGACCGGCTCTCCGGTGGTCAGCGCAAGCGCGCGTCGGTGGCGCTGGAACTGCTCACCGGTCCGTCGCTGCTGATTCTGGACGAACCGACCTCGGGTCTGGATCCGGCGCTGGATCGTCAGGTGATGACGATGCTGCGCGAACTGGCCGATGCCGGACGCACCGTCATCGTGGTCACCCACTCGGTGGCCTGTCTGGACATGTGTGATCAGGTGCTGTTGCTCGCGCCCGGTGGCAAGACCGCCTTCTGCGGTCATCCGGCCAGCGTCGGCGCGGCCATGGGCACCAGCGACTGGGCCGAGATCTTCGGGCGGGTGGCCGCGAATCCGGATCAGGCATTCGCCGCGTATCGGTCCAGGCTGGCCTTCGCGCCACCGCCACCACCGCCCGCACCGCCGCGGCAGGGGTCGGCGGGCAGTCCGCCGCAATCCGGGCGCGCCAAGCAGTTCTCCACCTTGGCGCGACGGCAGGTGCGGTTGATCTTCGCCGACCGCGGTTATTTGGCGTTCCTGGTGATCCTGCCCTTCATCCTCGGTGCGCTGTCGCTGGTGGTGCCGGGCAGCAACGGTTTCCAGAGCGGTCCGCTGGAGCAGGTGCAGAGCGGCAACGATGTGTTCTTCGTCCCGTCCGGGGGCAGCGAGACGCAGCAGTTGCTCGTCGTATTGATTCTGGGCGCCTGCTTCATGGGATCGACGCTGACCGTGCGCGATCTGGTCGGCGAGCGCACCATCTTCTATCGCGAGCGCGCGGTCGGGCTGCTGCCTTCGGCATACCTTCTCGCCAAGATCGCGATATTCAGCGTTACGGCATTCCTGCAGGCGGCGGTGCTGGTCGGCATCACGCTGGTCGGTAAGAAGCCGCCGCTGGAGGGTTCGGTGATCCCGAACGGGCCCGCCGAGCTCTATCTCGATATCGCGTTGACCGCGGTGTGCTGTGTGGTCTTCGGCTTGCTGCTGTCCAGTCTGGCGAGGTCCAACGAGCAGGTCATGCCGATGCTCGTGGTGATGATCATGGTCCAGCTGGTGATGGCGGGCGGTCTGATTCCGGTGACCAACCGGGTGGTGCTCGAGCAGATCTCGTGGCTGTTCCCGGCACGGTGGGGATATGCGGCCGGGGCGTCGACGGTGGATATTCGGACACTGTTCGCCAATGCGCAACCCGATGCGTTGTGGAAGCACGAGCCGAATATCTGGTATCTCGATATCGGCCTGCTCGTCGGGATAACCGCGGTGTTGGCGATTATCACCTGGCGCCGGTTGCGGTTGCGGAAGTCGAACGCGTGACGGGCTGCTCAGGCGGGTTCTCACCGGATGTGGTGAGCATGTCGCTCGCGCAACAGGCACACTTATGCCTGTGACGGTGCGAGTTGGGGCAGTACATCTCGGGTGGGATGTGGTGTCTGTTGCCGCGGGCGGCGGTGGGACACCGATCCGCCCCGTGCAGGTAGAAGGGACATACACGCCGCCGGCATATCTGCTTGCGGATTCTTCGGGTCGGCTGCATACCGCCGGAGTGGAGCGGCAGCGGCCGGATCTGGGGATGGCGATCGCCGATGTGCGCGACATCCTCGGCCATCCGCAGATCGTGGTGGCCGGTGCGACCTGGCCCGCAGAGCTGGTCTTTCGTGCCCGCATGTACAACCCACTCGCGGCCGTCGGCAAATATCTGCGCGGTAAACCGGATCTGGTCGCGCTGCCGTTCCCGGACGGCTGGCCGGACGCGAAGGTCGATGTGTACGTCGACCTGGTCGAGCGGCTGGATGTCACGGTCGAACCGCTGCCGGAAAGCGTCGCGCTGTCCGGATATGTGCGTGCGCTCGGGCTGGTGCGGTCCCCGGACGATCGCAATCCGCAGGGCATCGGCGCGACCGGTGTGTACTCCGACGGGCGGACCATGCTGGTCGTCGCGGTGCACGGCGACGACGAGCAGCCGACCGAATCGGTCGACGTGCCGGTCACCGCGGAGGCCATGCGCGATGCGCGTTCGGCCGACAATGTGGTGATCGAGGTGATGGCCGCGGCCCGCTCGATCGGTGCCGACACCTCGACGTTGCTGCTGTCCGGCAATGTCTGTTTCAACGACGCGCTGCGGTTGGCCTTCCAGAACCATCTCGGGCACCGGCTGCACGTGGCCGATCACCCGATGCACGCGCTGGTGCTCGGCGCCTCGCACCTGCTGGTGACCGATAACGAGAACGGTGAGCCGGAGTCGGCGGGGCGGCATGCCGAGCCGGCACCGCCGCCGCGGGCGCGGCAGGTGGAGTCGGCGCAGTATCAGGCCGAATCGGCACAGCAGCAGGCCTTGACGCAGTGGCAGGTGGAGGCCGCGCAGGCATTGTCGGCGCAGCGGCAGGCGGAGGCGTTGCAGGGGCGGGATGTGTCGTCTCGTTCGGAGCAGGGCAGGCCGGAACAGGGGCGTCCCGACCAAGGGCCGGTCCATTCTGATCAGGGGCAGGTGCGTCCGGAGCAAGGGCAGGGCCCTCCCGATCAGGGGCAAGTCCGGCCTGACCGGGGGCAGGGGCCTCATGACACCGGTCGGACACATCCGCCAGTCGTGCAGTACGGGCCCGGATATCCGACGGTGCGGCCGGCGACCGAGCCGACTGGGGAAGAGCCGACCACTCGGGTCAGCCGGGAGTCTTTACCACCGAACCTCGCCGAGTTGGGTAGCCGATTCACCCGCCCGCCCGGGCAGTATCACGAAGAACAGCGGCCCACCGTTATCGGTCGCCCGCCCACGCCCCCGGGGCCGCCGTCGCAAGGGTCGGTGCCACCGCCGGGGCCGCGAGCTCCCTACCAACCGCCGCAAGACCAACCGCCACAGAGCGGTTCGGAATGGCGCCCCCGCGAATCGGACGACGATGACAAACCGCGTAAGGGCAAGCGCTGGGGCAAGTTGTTCGGCGCGCCCGCGGTGGCCGGCGCCGCCGCATTGGCCGCGATGGCCATGCCGTCCGGTGGTGACCGCGTCGAACTGGCCGCTTCGCTCGCCGGGGCGCCGGTCTCCTGCCCATTGACTCCATACGTCACCAATGAGCAGCGTGAGGGCATTGCCGCGGCTCGCGGGTACGACCCGGGTCTGGTGACGGAACAGGGCGACTCCGGATTCGACGCCGCGGGCGCGGAGTGCGCGCAGCCGAGCATCGACGTCCCCCGCTACGTGGTCCCTGGCCCGCCCGGCGCCATCGACCATGGGCCGCCGATCGAGATCTGACCGGTTTCATACCGCTGGGGCATGGCTGGTATCGTTGCCCGTTGGCGTGTGGAACTGCGTCGAGCCCCGGGTCTCCACCGGCCGCCGGGAACTCACTCGACTGCACGCCGTGGCTGGCAACACCGACTACAGACAGGGAACCACTGTGCCTACGTACAGCCCCAAGGCGGGTGACGTGACCCGTAAGTGGTACGTCATCGACGCCACTGACGTAGTGCTCGGCCGTCTCGCCGTCCAGGCAGCGAATCTGCTGCGCGGCAAGACCAAGCCGACCTACGCGCCGAACTTCGATGGTGGCGACTTCGTCATCATCATCAACGCCGACAAGGTTGCCATCTCCGGCAACAAGAAGGCGGACAAGCTGATCCACCACCACAGCGGACACCCGGGCGGCCTCAAGTCGCGCACTGTCGGTCAGGTGTTGGAGTCGCGCCCCGATCGTCTCGTGGAGAAGGCCGTCAAGGGCATGATCCCGAAGAACAAGCTCGGCAACGCCATCGCGGGCAAGCTGAAGGTCTACGCGGGCCCGACGCATCCGCACGCCGCCCAGCAGCCCATTCCGTTCGAGATCAAGCAGGTGGCCCAGTGACCGCTCCTGAGGAATTCAACGAGGACTACACCGAGGACGCCAACGTCGAGGTCGTCGAGGAGGACTACGGCTACGAGGCCGAGCCCGCCAGCTACGCCCCGGTCGTGATCGACCGCCCGGTGCAGACCGTCGGTCGTCGTAAGGAAGCCGTCGTTCGCGTGCGCCTGCTGCCGGGTTCCGGCAACTTCGTGCTGAACGGCCGCACCATCGAGGACTACTTCCCGAACAAGGTGCACCAGCAGCTGGTCAAGTCGCCGCTGGTGACCGTCGAGCGGACCGAGTCCTTCGACATCCACGCGCGTCTCGTCGGCGGTGGCCCCTCGGGCCAGGCCGGTGCGCTGCGTCTGGCCATCGCCCGTGCGCTCATCGAGGTCACCCCGGATGACCGTCCCGCCCTGAAGCGGGCCGGCTTCCTGACACGTGACCCGCGTGCCACCGAGCGTAAGAAGTACGGCCTCAAGAAGGCCCGCAAGGCGCCGCAGTACTCGAAGCGCTGATTTTGGCTACGTCGGCCGCCGTCATCCGGCACCCTCGAGGTGTCGGAGACGGTACGGTCGGCGGGGCACCTGTGCGAGAGCAGGCTTCCAGACAGCTGGGCGCCTGCTCTCGTGCTGTATGAACTCGAGGCATTCGCGGGGCACTTCCCGGTCGCACCGGCCGCCGCCTTCGGGCGCGCCGCGCGGATCCACCGATGATGGGCGAGGGAATGGGACGTTTGTTCGGCACCGACGGAGTCCGCGGGCTTGCCAATGGATCACTGAGTCCGGAACTGGCGCTACAGGTTTCCGGGGCGGCGGCGCAGATCCTGAGCCGCGGCAAGGAGCGCCCGCTCGCTGTGGTCGGTCGCGATCCACGCGCCAGCGGCGAGATGCTCGAGGCCGCGGTGACCGCAGGCCTGACCGCCGCAGGCGTGAATGTGCTTTCGGTCGGGGTACTTCCGACACCCGCCGTGGCATATCTGACCGGTCTGTACGACGCCTGCCTCGGCGTCATGATCTCGGCTTCACATAATCCCATGCCGGACAATGGGATCAAGATCTTCGCGGCGGGCGGGCACAAGCTCGATGACGCGATCGAAGACCGGATCGAGGCGCTGATCGCCCAGGGCGCGCCACTGCGTCCGGTCGGCGCGGGGATCGGTCGGGTATTGAATGCATCAGGCGCCAGGGACCACGGACAGGTCATCCCTGATCAGTACAGCGTGGCCGGAACGCATGAGCGCTACGTCGAGCATCTGGTCGAGGCGACCGGGCAGGATCTGTCCGGGCTGACCGTCGTGGTCGACTGCGCGCACGGCGCGGCTGCCGAGGTCGGTCCTGCCGCGTACCGCGCCGCCGGAGCCACGGTGGTCGCGATCAACGCCGAGCCGGACGGCCTGAATATCAACGACGGTTGCGGCTCGACGCATCTCGACCAGATCCAGCGCGCGGTGTGTGAGTACGGCGCGGACCTCGGCATCGCACACGACGGCGATGCCGACCGCACCCTGGCCGTCGACGCCAACGGTGCGATTGTCGACGGTGACGCGATCCTGGCCGTTCTCGCGCTGGCCATGCACGAGACCGGCTCGCTCGTCCAGAACACCTTGGTCGCCACCGTCATGAGCAACCTCGGTCTGCACATCGCGATGCGCGAAGCTGGAATCACCTTGCGTACCACCGCCGTTGGCGACCGGTACGTCCTCGAGGAGTTGCGTCGCGGCGGTTACAACCTGGGCGGCGAACAGTCCGGCCACGTGGTGTTCCCCGATTACGGCACCACCGGCGACGGCATCCTCACCGGATTGAAACTGATGGCTCGTATGGCGCAGACTCGCCGCACGCTGGCCGATTTGGCTTCGGTGCTGCAGACCGTGCCACAGGTGCTGGTGAACGTTCCGGTTACCGACAAGGCCACGGTCGCTGCGGCCCCCGAAATCCGTGAGGCGGTAGCGGAAGCCGAACGGGCCCTCGGTGACTCCGGGCGGATCCTGTTGCGCCCCAGTGGAACCGAGCAGCTGGTCCGGGTGATGGTCGAGGCCACCGACCCGGTTCAAGCCCAGCAATTGGCCGAGGATCTGGCTAAGCGCGTCGCCGCAGTGTAGTTGGGTCAGCGGCACGATCGGCCGCGCGTCCCGGCGTCGCACACCGCATCAAAGCTGCGCGCTCGGCATGACAGCCGCATGGCCGCTGGGCTCGAGTGGCTGCTGCGTGCTCGCGCGCGGCGAGTTGTCCACAGCGAATCGCTTATCCACAGACTTTCTGGTTTGCACTGGTCAGGTGCTGAGGGCGGCGTTTGGTTTCGCCGATAGTTGGCGTATGCGACCAGGCCTGGAAGAAGTACGGGATAAGCAATTCGGGGTATTCACCGCATGGCAGGTGCTGTGCGAGTACACCCGCGCGGAGATGCGAACCTTGCTCGACCGAGGCGAATGGGTCCGGGTCTTCCGCGGCGTCTTCCGCGAGGCAACCACCCAACCCTCCGCGCAACTCCGCGTCGAGGCAGCCCGACTATCCATGGGGGTACCAACCCTTGTCGCCGCCTATCACACCGCCGCCGAACTGCACGGTCTCGCAATACCGCATAGCCAATCCACCCACGTACTGGGCATTCGGGATTCGCGCTCCTGCCGCCTTCTCGTGCATCGCGACCACGTCGACAAAGCCGAACTAGAACTGATCCACGGCATAGTGGCCACAAACCCCACCCGCACCGCGATCGACCTAGCCCGCACCGCCCACCGCCGCGAAGCCTTGGCCACCCTGGAATCCGCACTGTGCCTGGGCATCTCCCGCGCAGCACTCGCCACCGAACTCCAACGCCACCACAGACGCCGCGGCTACACCCAAGCCGCTGAACTGATCACCCTGACCGCCCCCGAGCCCAAATGCCCCCTCTCCACCCGCCTGGAATGCACCAGTACCGGACTGAGCTCGCTGCGATTCACTGATCCGCTCCGGAAAACCGGCATTCCATCTCCGACTCGACACGCTCCCGATCGGCGCGACTGAGCCCCGTGGCTGGAAATCATGGGCACCGGCATGCTCTTAGCTTTCGGTGAGGTGGCCGTTGCTCATGTGCCAGCGGCGGGTCGCGGTGATCGAGTCGAGCATGCGGCGGTCATGGGTCACCAGAAGCATGGTGCCTTCGAAGGATTCGATGGCCTGCTCGAGTTGTTCGATGGCGGGGAGGTCGAGGTGGTTGGTTGGTTCGTCCAGGACCAGCAGGTTGACGCCGCGGGCTTGGAGCAGGGCGAGGGCGGCACGGGTGCGCTCGCCGGGGGAAAGGGTTTCGCAGGGGCGCAGGACATGTGGGCCACGGAGGCCGAATTTGGCCAGCAGGGTGCGGACCTCGGCGTCGGGCCACTCGGGCATTTCAGCGCTGAAAGTTTCTGCGAGGGCGGTACTTCCGCTGAAGAGCCCGCGTGCCTGGTCGACCTCGCCGATTTCCACGCCGGAACCCAGCGCGGCCGTTCCGTTGTCCGGCTGGGTTTTTCCGAGCAGCAGGGCCAGGAGTGTGGACTTACCCGAACCATTGGCGCCGGTCAGCACGATGCGGTCGGCCCAGTCGACCTGGGTGGTGATCGGGCCGAGCTCGAAATCCCCTCGGGTGAGGGTCGCATTCGACAAAGTGGCGACCACCGAGCCGCTGCGTGGGGCCGCGGCAATGGACATGTGCAGCTCCCACTCCTTGCGCGGCTCCTCGACCACATCCAAGCGCTCGATGCGCCGTTGGGTCTGGCGGGCCTTGGCGGCCTGCTTCTCGGTGGATTCAGCGCGCATCTTGCGGCCCGCCTTGTCGGAGTCGACCTTCTTGGGGTCGCGGGCTTTTCGGCGCGCATTGCGAACGCCGTGCTCGAGCCAATTGCGCTGCATTTGGGCGCGGGACTCGAGACCGGCCTTGGTGTCGGCATACTCCTCGTAGGCCTCGCGCGCGTGCTGGCGGGCGATCTCGCGCTCCATCAGATACGCCTCGTAGCCGCCGTCGTAGATCCCGACCCGCTGCTGCGCGAGATCGAGTTCGACGATCCGATTCACGGTGCGCGACAAGAACTCTCGGTCGTGACTGATGACCATCAGCGGTACCCGCACGCCGGTCACGAACTGTTCCAGCCGGGCGAGACCATCAAGATCGAGATCGTTGGTCGGCTCGTCGAGCAGCAGAATGTCGAAGCGAGACAACAGGACCGATGCGAGTCCCGCTCGGGCCGCCTGGCCGCCGGAAAGTCCGGTCATCGAGGTGTCGAGGCCGTTCGGCAGGCTTTCCGCGAGTCCGAGATCCGCCGCGACCTCCTCTGCGCGCTGATCCAGATCGGCACCACCGAGCGCGAGCCAGCGCTCCAGGGCCGGTGAATATTCGTCCTCGCCACCGTCGGCCAAACGTTCGGCCGCAGCATCCATTTCGCGTTGTGCTTCGGCGACACCTGTTCGGCGGCCGAGGAATTCGAGCACCGTCTCCCCGGCAATCCGCTCGGGCTCCTGCGCCAAATACCCGACGGTGGCGTCGGGCGGGGACAACGTGATACTGCCGGTGGGTGTCGATCGGTTCGCGAGCATGCGCAGCAGCGTCGACTTGCCGGCACCGTTCATGCCGACCAAACCGATCACATCACCCGGCGCGAGGGTGAAATCGAGGTCGTCGAACAGGGTGCGTTCGCCGTGGCCCGCGGACAGTCCGCGCGCGTGCAGAGTGGTGCTCACCAGCATGAGTCTGCCGTGTCGGTGCCGCACGTCAGCACCGCGGGTCCGTGCTCGGGGTTACACCCTGAGTCCATAGCCTGCGGAAATCAGGGTCGGGATAGGTCATGCGACCGATGTCAGGCGCGATTTACCCCGGCAGAGTTGATGTCGTACCGCACATCACCAGAGAGGGAACACAATGACCGCCCCCGCGCCCACCCGCCGACTCAACCGCTCCCACAACGACAAGTGGATCGCCGGCGTCTGCGGCGGCATCGCCGAATACTTCGGCTGGAACGCCAACGTCGTCCGGTTGCTCTTCGTGCTGTCCTGCCTGCTCCCGGGTCCGCAGTTCGTCGTGTATCTGGTTCTGTGGCTGATCATTCCGAAAAAATGATCCCCGATAAATAGGGGCTGGGAGCTGCGTCCGGGACTCGCGGATGACACTATGGACCGGTACCCACCGATCGACCGCCGTGTCACCCACACGAGTCCCGACCAGGAGGAGTCATGATCACCTCAGGTGAATTCCCGGGCATGGATCTACCCGGCATCGACGCATCCTCTTCCCTGGACGGCCTCGGTGAAGTCGAACTGCACCATCCGACCCAGGACATCGACGGCGACGGCACCCTCGACACCATCACCACCACCGGCCCCGAGGCCATGCAGGTCTGGACCGACTGGGACCACGACGGCTTC
Source organism: Nocardia sp. NPDC049737 (assembly GCF_040674755.1). Classification (NCBI taxonomy): domain Bacteria; kingdom Bacillati; phylum Actinomycetota; class Actinomycetes; order Mycobacteriales; family Nocardiaceae; genus Nocardia; species Nocardia sp. NPDC049737. Next base: position 113,632 of record NZ_JBFANH010000011.1, read on the forward strand.
GCCGACCAGGTCACCGTGGTCGAGAAGGACGGCGATTACTCCGCATGGGAGTTCCATCGGCATCCGGATGGAACCTCGGAGTGGGTGCGGACCGATCAGGGGAAGATCGGACACTAGTCGCTGAGCGGTATCGATTTTTGGCGCAGCCTCGTTCGCCGGGTGAGGCCGTCCCGAATCGACTCGGTGACATCTAGCCGTAACTGTCGGACTGCCTCGACGCCTTCGCTGTCCGGCTGACCCCAATTACACTGTCGGACAACGGCCTCCACATCCCAGATCTTCGTGGGCCCACCCGGCCGTAGGCTGCGATGACCCGTGCGGTTCATGTGCGGATCATTGGAACCTGCGGAACCCTGCACCCGCTGACCGCCACGGCTGTGGTGATGCTCTCCTCGATGGCCCATTGTCCGTTGTAGCTGGTTCGCCCAACCAGTAGATTCTGCTGACAGAATCAGCCGACGGATCCGATGGAACCGAACGTCAGCCGCGTGCGTCGAAGGAAGTATGGCGGCATCAGTGTCGCGAGCTGAAGTCGGTCTGGTCGGCAACCGGAGAAGGAGGGGACTGGATAGTGGGCGATTCAAGCATGCTCGGCGTCAAGACTGGGGAACTCGGGCGATTCGCAAATGACCTCGGAGGTTCGGGCCAAGCGGTGCGAAATCGCGCCAAGGATGTGGCCGACTATTTGTTCGGGCCTGCCGATGCTGGTGAAAACTACCACGACCGTGGGAAGAAGATCCAGGACGGACTGGAGAAGATCTACACATGGTTGGGTAATTGGTCCGAGGCAACATTGGCGACGTCGGACGTTATCGGGGCGTCGGTTGTCAAGTACTCGAGTACTGACGACGAAAACTCTCGCGATATCGCAAAGATCGGCAATGACAAAAAATCGTAGCTGCGTTCGAGCAGTCGAGAAGTAGCCCGAGGGGGTCGTTAGTATGGCATTTGAGGTACCTGCGAACGGATCGGTCGAACAATATCTCGACATCGGCTCCCGAGCTCTGCTGTACTTCGAGTACTTCCAGCCGCGCTATAAACGCGCTTTTGGAGGTAATTTGCCAGCCGATTTTCCAGACTATTCGCAACTCCATAAGCGCTATTACGAGCAGAACGGGTTGAACGAAGACAAGCTCCTGAACACCTCGACAAAGCTGCAGGTGGTGCTCCAGGAGTGCGGAACGCAGTTGGATGCTCAGCGTGGATACGCGAAGACAATGCCGACGCTCTGGTCAGGGGAGGCTGGAACTGCGGCGCTTGACATGCTGAACAAACAGATAGGTCAAGCGGACGCGAATTGGAAAGCAGCGGGGGATGCATGGAAGTCCATCGCAGGCGCTTTCGAAGGCCTGCGTGCGGCCGCGAAAATCAAAGCCGAGGCCGTCCGTTATATCCTCGAGAACGGCGACGGTATTCGTATCGCGGAGAAGACGCCAGAGGATATTGATGACATTATCTCCGGCACGAGTATTGCGGTAAGTAACGGTTGGCAAAGTAATAGCTTGCTGAGCAAGCTGCGCAGAATCTTTCCTGATCTACAGGGGGGATTCGATGCTTGGACGGCGGATAACGTTCTCGGAATTCTGCCGGGATCCGATTACCAGCAGCACATTCAATCGCGCTGCAGGCACTGGCTCGACAATGTCTTCAAACCTGATTATGCGGCCAAGATCAAGATCTTCACTGATTCGTGCGACTCGGCAGACCGCGGTGTCAAGCAGGTATACGACAAAATTATCCAGGATCTGGACAAGGTCTCGGATGCCCGGTACGACCGCCCGGCAGGAGTGCCGACCGAGGCTCCGGGCACTCCAGGTACTCCCGGTACGCCAGGCACCCCTGGGACTCCAGGGTCACCCGGCACTCCCGGTACGCCGGGCACTCCCGGTACGCCGGGCACTCCCGGTACGCCGGGCACAACGAATCCGACTTCGACGAACACCACTACGGCGAGCAGCCTCCTGTCGGGGTTGTCATCGTTGACGTCGGCAGCTTCGCAATTGACATCGCTCGGCGAGTCTGTGAGTCAAGGTCTCACCTCATTGGGTACCTCGATCAAGGACAGCGTCGACAATGCGATAGAGCAGCTGACGAAGGCCTTCGAGACAACGGAAACCGAGGACAAGGACGGCGACGGCAAGCCGGACGGGGACACGAACAAGACCGCAGCCGAGTTCGACCTGGGTGGAAAGCATGTGAAGGTCGAGATAGGTGCGGATGGTCAGCCAAAGCTCGTGATGACCGACAGTGACGGCAAATCGCATGAGTACGGCGTGACGCTGGATGACAATGGCAATCCAGTCATCTCCACCGACGGATCGAACGGGAACGACGACAAATCGACCTCCACTGACAAGCCCGATACGGGAACTCCGGCTACCGACGACAACAACGGCGGCAGTCCAGGTACCGTGCCGGGCGCCCCCTCGGCTGGCAAGCAGGAAGAGGACGGCGAGCATAAACCTCAACTGGTGCCGGAAGCAGATCCGCAACCGGAAGAGCCTGCCGACAGCGGTGCCGAACTGGCGGAGGCGGGGCCGCTGTGAAGTCGGTCCGCGCCAACGTGATCGGTAACCGTCGAGGAGGGGTGTCATCGTGAACTATTCGGACGAAATGGAACAAATCGTCGAGGAGATCCGTCGACGGTCAACGATGCTGCTGGACGAGTTCGAGGAGATCAATAGGCGGACCGCCGACAAGGACCGTGAACTCGCCGAACAGTCCGCCATAGAAATGAGTCGGTTTTGGGAAGACCATGCCGAAGAGCTAGCGAAGGCAAAGGCTGAGGCGGAAGAGAAGGAGCGGCTCGAGGTCGAGGCGCAGACCGAGCGAGAGCGCCTGGAGGCGGATGCCCGCGAGCAGCGTGAGGCGATTGCGCGGTCGATTGCGGCTCGCAAAGCACACGATGTTGTGACCCCCATCGACGAGGAGGGCGACGAGGAGTCCGAGTATTACCGCCGTCAGAGCTGGTTGATCTGAGGATTGCCGGGGCTACCAGCGGTCTTCTTCGGCTTCGCGGAGGCGTTGGGTTGGTTGGTTGATCGCCGGGTTCTTGTGTTGGGTTGTGCCGCCGAAGATTTGGGCGCGGATCGTCGAGCTCGTGAGGGTGTGCACGGCGAGTTGGATCTCTTCGAGTTCGTCGGGGGAGTAGCGCTCGCGCATGGTGACTCGGTGGGTGTCGAAGTCGTCGCGGTAGGCGAAACGGCAGGTGTAGCGGAGTGGATTGGGGAAGCGGCCGTTCGCTGGGCTGAACCACGGTGCGGGCGAAATCATCTGGCTCCCTGGGGCATTCAGCCATCTGGAGATTCCAATCGATCGTGCAGGTGGTTCGTGACCGAGTGCGGCGCGTCCGTGGCGTTTCAGCCCACAAGTTTCGGTTTCGCCGCGGCTCGCTCCGGCCGCGCCGACGATTCAGGCCTGCGAATGCGTCGTGCGGCTGGCCGGAGCGGGTGGTTGTGCGGTGGCCAGGTGCGGACTGGTGGGGACGGTGGGTCCGGATCTTTTGCCGATTGCGCCGCCGGGGACGTGCGCGCGATCTCGCCCTGGGTTCTCGCTGCTGGTCAAGGGTCCGCAACCTGGTCGAACACCCGGAATGCCAACGGCCCGTTGACAGTCCGCATCGCACAGCGCTACCGTCTAATCGGAATCGGAATCGGATTCCGGTTCATTGATTGACCGATAGGACTCCCAATGACCACCCACTGGACCCTCCCGCGAATCCTTGTCGGCGCCGTCCTCCTCAACACCCTCATCGGCCCGCTCCTCGCCGACCTGGTCATCCCCGACGTCGCCGACCTCCACCTGCACAACCCCGCATGGCCTCCGCACGCCAAATTCCACGACGCCCAATACATCGGCATGGGCGCACTCATCGGTGCGATCGGACTGGTGGTCCTGTGGCAGCGATCGGGAAACCTCCGCGCCCAGTTCTTGCTGGCGGCCGCACTCGGATCGGTCACCTGGCTGGCCATGTTCGGCGCGCTGCTGTTCCCCGGCACCGCAGCTCAGGACCCCGAGCACGCGGCCGACGCCACCAGGGTCATCGGTATGGACCCGCAACTATTCATCGCCTTGGTAATGCTGATTGCCTTGACGCTAGCGATCGTTGTCGAGCGCACCCGCGCACCGATCCGGGGCTAACCTACGGCCAGCAGACAGGGAGATCGATGACCGACCGCAAACTCCGCACCGACGCCGCCCGCAATCGCGACCAGGTCCTCGCCACTGCGACGGCGCTGTTCGCCGCACACGGTGACGAGGTGCAGATGGCCGATGTGGCACGTGCCGCGGGGGTCGGGGTCGGCACCGTCTACCGGCATTTCCCGACCCGCCGGGCCCTGATCGAGGCGGCCGCGGAACAGCGTTTCGCCGGAATTCTCGAGCATGTGCGACGCACCTGCCTCCCGAATCCGGATACGCGGCAGGCGCTGGCCGGTTTCCTCGGCCATGTCGCCGAAGTGCACGAGCAGGGGCGTGCGCTGTCCGGCACCATCGAATCGGTACTGGGCGATACCGAACCGCGCGGTACGGTCCGCGACGACCTGGCCGAACTCGGCGCGGAACTGCTGGCCAGGGGGCGAGCCGATGGCAGCATTCGCGCGGATGCGACCGTCGCCGACCTCTATATGATCGTCGGCGCGGTCGCCACGATCAGTCGCGACGGATTCGGCGACTGGCGGCGGTTCATCGAGCTCGCGCTCGACGGCCTCCGGCCATGATCACTTGCGCAACAGCTGTGCGAGCTGCAGGACCGAGAGCTTCGGCTTCTCCTCCTCGTGCGGCGCTTCCGGATCGATAACAGTGGTGTGCGGGATAACCGCTTCCGGATCGGAAAACGCGGCATACGTCTTGTCGCGCAATAGTTTGTGCAGCAGGTATCCGGTGAGCAGGGCCCGCGTGGTCCGCGCCGTCTTGGACTCATGCTTGCCCGCACCCAACGCGGCCAGCGCACGCCGCCCTTCGACAATGCCGTTATGTGACGCCCCGTCGACTGCCCGCAACACCACCGGTCCGGCCCATGCTGCGGTCAGCGGGATCGCATTCGAGCTGACCGATTCGATATCGGTCGCCCCCGCCAACACCAACGCGGGCGTGTCGATATCGGTTGCGATGGTCTCGGCGGACGGCGCGGTCGGAGCGGGGTAGAGGGCGGCAACGGCGGCGACCCGACGCTGTCCGGCGGCGATCACCGCGGCGCCCGCGCCCATGCCGTGTCCGGCCAGCGCCAGCCGGTCCGGATGCACGCTGATCGTGCCGTCGCCGAGCCGGACGCTGGTGCAGATATCGAGCGTGGTCAGCAGATCGGTGGCCAATCCGAGGTGTGACGGAATCGGCCCCCGCTCGGTATCTGGGGCGGCGGCCACAAAACCCCAGGACGCCAGGTGTTCGAGCGTGGCGCGATAGTTCGCGGCGCCGGTCAGCCAGCCATGGCCGAAGGCGATCGCGGGTAGATTCAGTCCGGACTCTGGGGTGAACACCACGCCGGGCTGACCGGCGATGGCGAGATTGCCGCGCAGTACGCGGTGGGGCCCCCGGCTGGTCAGGGTGCTCACGAGTGATTTCACAGACGCCGACACGACGTGAACGTTATCCGATAAGTACTCTGATGAGCCATGTGCGGAATCGTGGGATACGTCGGATACCGGGATGCCCTCGGCGTTGTCGTTGACGCGTTGCGCCGCATGGAATATCGAGGATACGACTCGGCAGGCGTCGCGATCCTGGATGGCGTGGGCGTGTTGGCGGTGGAGCGCAAGGCGGGCAAACTGGCCAATCTCGAGGCCGAACTCGCCGAAATCGGGACCGACCACTTCGCCGGGACCACCGGCATGGGGCACACCCGCTGGGCCACCCACGGCGCGCCGACCGACCGCAACGCCCATCCGCACCGCGACACCACCAACAAGGTGGCCGTGGTGCACAACGGCATCATCGAGAACTTCGCGCCGCTGCGTCGGGAGCTCGAGGACGCCGGTGTCGAACTGAGCAGTGATACCGACACCGAGGTCGCCGTGCACTTGGTGGCGCGCGCATATGCCGAGGGACCGACCGCGGGTGATTTCGCGGCTAGCGCGCTGGCCGTGCTGCGTCGGCTGGAGGGTGCGTTCACGCTGGTCTTCACCCATGCCGACCACCCGGACGTCATTGTTGCCGCCCGCCGCTCGACGCCGCTGGTGGTCGGTGTCGGCAAGGGTGAGATGTTCATCGCCTCCGATGTCACCGCCTTCATCGAGCACACCCGCGAGGCCGTCGAGCTCGGCCAGGACCAGGCCGTCGTGATTACCGCCGACACCTACACGGTCACCGACTTCGCCGGCAACGACGGCTCGGCGCGGACCCGACCGTTCACCATCGACTGGGATCTGGCCGCCGCCGAGAAGGGCGGGCACGACTTCTTCATGCTGAAGGAGATCGAAGAGCAGCCCGCCGGTGTCGCCGATACGCTCATCGGCCACTTCACCCACGACGAGGCCGGTGGCCGGATCGTGCTGGACGAGCAGCGCCTCGCCGATCAGGAACTGCGCGACTTCGACAAGGTATTCGTCGTCGCCTGTGGCAGCTCCTATCACGCCGGACTATTGGCCAAGTACGCGATCGAGCACTGGACCCGGCTGCCTGTCGAGGTCGAGTTGGCCAGCGAATTCCGTTACCGCGACCCGGTTCTGGACCGGTCCACACTGGTAGTGGCGATCTCACAGTCGGGCGAGACCGCCGACACTCTCGAGGCGGTTCGGCACGCGAAGGAGCAGAAGGCGCGCGTGCTCGCCATCTGCAATACCAATGGCGCACAGATTCCGCGTGAGTCCGACGCGGTGCTCTACACCAGGACCGGACCGGAGATCGGTGTCGCGTCCACCAAGGCATTCCTGGCGCAGGTGGCCGCGAACTACCTGGTCGGGCTGGCCTTGGCGCAGGCACGCGGCACCAAGTATCCGGATGAGGTGGCGCGCGAGTTCGCCGAACTCGAGGCGATGCCGCACCTGGTGCAGCGGGTATTGGATACCGCTCCGCAGGTGCGCGCGATCGCCAGGGAACTGGCGCACGTGCCGACCGTGCTGTTCCTCGGCCGCCACGTCGGCTATCCGGTGGCGCTGGAGGGTGCGCTCAAGCTCAAGGAACTCGCGTACATGCACGCCGAGGGATTCGCGGCGGGTGAGCTCAAGCACGGCCCGATCGCACTGATCGAGGAGGGGCTGCCGGTGATCGTCGTCATGCCCTCACCCAAGGGGCGCGCGGTACTGCACTCGAAGCTGCTCAGCAATATCCGTGAGATCCAGGCCCGCGGCGCCCGTACCATCGTGATCGCCGAGGAGGGCGATGACACGGTGCGTCCGTTCGCCGACGACCTCATCGAAATCCCTTCGGCACCAACGCTTTTCCAGCCGCTACTGTCGACCGTTCCGCTGCAGATATTCGCCGCCGAAGTGGCTCAGGCTCGCGGGTACGACATCGATAAGCCGCGCAATCTGGCGAAGTCCGTCACCGTCGAATAGCGAGAAGGCTCGTATATGTGCTGTCGGCGGGGGAGTTGCGGTGGCTTGCTCGACAGGACGGCGGTGAAACCTTCGCCAAGGGCGAGGGCACTGCGGCGAGAGCGGAAGCCTGTGCTGCGCCGTTGCGGCCTGGATGTAGTTCGGCGTGGACAGTCGTGACCGGCGACGATCGATCAGCGCCGCCGGTTACGAGGTCTTCAGGACCGGTTAGCCGCGACGAGGGTTTCGGTTGTCTCGCTTGGCGTTTCGGCACCGCGACGTTCGAGATTGCCCGACATGACCGCCAGACCCAGCGCGCTCACGACCAGGATGACTCCAACCCAGTTGGGTGAGGTGTACCCGTATCCCGCGGCGATGACAACGCCGCCGAGCCAGGCGGAGATCGCGTTGCCGAGGTTGAAGGCGCCGATATTGAGGGCCGAGGCCAGGGTCGGCGCATTGCCTGCCTGGTCGAGGACGCGCTTCTGTAGCGGCGGGACGGTCGCGAAGCCGAGGGCGCCGATCAGGACGACGGTGATGGCTGCCGCGACCGTGTTGTGTGCGGTGAGCGTGAACAGTGCGAGCACCAGCGCGAGGCCGCCGAGGGTGGTGTAGAGCATCGGCATCAAATGGCGGTCGGCGAATTTGCCGCCGATCAGATTGCCGAGGAAGAAGCCGATGCCGAACAGGACAAGCAGCCAGGTGACCGAACTCTCCGCATAGCCGGTGACCTCGGTCATCATCGGTGCGAGGTAGGTGATCGCGGCGAAGACGCCGCCGAAGCCGAGCACGGTCATGGCCATCGAGAGCAGCACCTGCGGGTTGGTGAGTACGGCGAGTTCGTGACGTAGGCGCGCGTCATGAGGCGCGGGCTGTTCCGGCACCAGCGCGGTGACACCGATCAGACCTGCCAAGCCGACCAGTGCGACGAGGAGGAAGGTGAGTCGCCAACCGAACTGCTGGCCGAGCAGGGTGCCCAGCGGCACACCGACGATGGTCGCGACGGTCAGTCCGGTGAACATCATGGCGATCGCACCGGCCTTGCGATCCGGGCCGACCAAATTTCCGGCGACCACCGATCCGATGCCGAAGAAGGCGCCGTGTGCGAGCGAGGCAACGATGCGTCCGGTCAGCATGAGACCGAAAGTCGGTGCGAGCGCGGACAATACATTGCCCGCGATCAGCAGCAACAGGCTGACGAGCAGCATGCGCTTGCGGGATACCCGGGTGCCGAGCCCGGTCATGATCGGCGCGCCGACCAGCACGCCGAGCGCATACCCGGTGACCAGCAGACCTGCCGTGGGGATCGACACCGTGTAGGTGTCTGCGATGTCGGGCAGCAGTCCGACGACAACGAATTCGGTGGTGCCGATTCCGAAGGCCCCGAGTGTCAGGGCGAGTAGTGCGAGCGGCATGAGCGCGAGCCTCCACGTGATGTTGCACCTGAGCTTTACAAGCGTCAACAATAATTGCAGACGCGTGTTAATTGCAAACGCGGGCTATTGCGCACGTCATCTATCCTGGACGTACGAGCCCCGATGCGAAGGAACGTCATGACCGCGGATGCCGCCCTGACCGGCCTGGCCGATGGTTGGTACGCACTGTCGCTGCTGCACGATCGGATCGAGGCGCATATCGAACGCGCCCTGCAATCCGGTCATGAGCTGAGCGTGCGCGAGTTTTCGCTGCTCGTCGTGCTCAGCCGCCAGCACGACGGACCCGGCGGTCACCTGCGTATGAATCAAGTCGCCGAAGCCGTGGTGCTCAGCCAGAGTGCGACGACCCGCCTGGTCACCCGCCTCGAAGACCGCGGCCTGCTACAGCGCTACCTTTGCCCCGACGATCGCCGCGGCATCTACACCGACGTCACCGCCGCGGGCCTGGAACTACTGACCCGCGCCCGCCCCACCCATGACACCGCCCTGTCCAGCGCTCTGGGCCAAGCCGCCGCCGACCCCGAACTTGCCCCGCTGGTCGCCGCCGTGGAAGCGATGAACACCAACGCTGCCCGGATCCCGCAGGCGTAACCTTTCGTCGGCGCGCCAGTGACGGGCACACTGCCCCTCCCGCTGGTCGCATGTGCCTGCTGCCATGGGGCGAGTGGTCCGAACCGGCTCAACATGGTTCGCGGGTTGAACGACGTGATGATCCGACCCCCACGCTCGGCTCGGAACGTGTATCGAGTGTCATGGTCGGTGCCAGCGGGGGTGTGACCGTGGCGGAGACGTCTGGGGGATCTGGCCCGGCTACTTCGATGGTGATGGTGCGGCTCAGGATAGGTCGTCTGCGCTCACGCCGGAATGTATATCGGGCGGCAGATGATGCCCCTGCGGTGGTTGGGCCGTGATCGTGGCAAAGAGGCATTCTGCTGGGGCTGTGCTTGCGGGCATCATCTGTTCAACTTCCCATCATCCCGCTGTGGAAGGCTGGCTCGACGTTGGTGTGCGGAAATGCCTTCGTGCTCGATCCATCCGAGCGCGATTACCCCTGCATCTGCGCTTTCGGAGAGCCGGAGAAGGCGGCTCGGCTATTCGACGGTGACGGTGCCGCGCATCTGAGGATGCAGGGAGCACAGATAGCGGTAGGTGCCGGGGGCGAAGAAGGTGTAGCTCCATTCGCCCTTGTCGAAGATCGGGCTGTTGAGGCCCATGGCCTTATCGCCGATGCCCTGGACGGTGTGGGGGACGGAGTCCTTGAATTTCCAGGTCACGGTCTCGCCGACCTTGACGGTGACATCGGCGGGGGAGAACTTCATATCCGTGACGCCGACAGTGACGGCGGCGGGTTTCGAATCGCCGGACTTGGTGGGGGTCGTCGTGTGGCCGGACTTCGCGGTGGTCGATGTGGCGGTCGAGTTCGTATCGCCGGAGCCGCAGCCTGTCAGCAATAGCATCGCAGCCAGGACGGATCCGGTTGCGATCCGGGTGGACATCGCGCGGCGCACCATCGGCATGACCGCCAAGCGTAGTCTGCTGACGGTGCGGGTCCGCGAAGCGCCATGGCGTTGCCGCTTCGGCGTATCCCGTACCAGCGGAACCGCAGTGCCCGATCGACGCAGTGGAGGCGAGCGTTCATGTCCAGCCAGCGGGGCTATTTCACCGCAGATGAAGTGCGCGCGGCAGAGGCCGAGCTGTTCACCCGCGTCCCCGAGGGTATGCCGATGCATCGGGCGGCCTACGGATTGGCGACGGTGGTCGCGAGCGAGTTGCGGGCGCGGACCGGTGGTATCACGGGCAGGTCGGTATTGCTGCTTGTCGGTTCCGGCGATAACGGCGGGGACGTGCTCTGGGCTGGATCGATGCTCCGCCGCCGCGGCGCCGCTGTCACTGCCGTGCTGCTGAATCCGGAACGCGCGCACGCGAAAGGCCTTGCTGCCCTGCGCAAGGCAGGCGGTCGGGTCCGAACTGCATCGGATGTTCTGCGTGCCGATGGCGCGAACTACGAAATCAATTCGGCTGCACCCGACCTCGTGATCGACGGCATCGTCGGCATCTCCGGCCGTGGCCCCCTCCGTCCAAGCGCCGCGGAACTCGTTGCCGCTCTGGATGTTCCGATCATCGCCGCCGATCTCCCGAGCGGAGTCGATCCGGACACCGGCGCGGTCACCGGCCCTGCTGTCCGCGCTGAGGTCACGGTCGCATTCGGCGCTTATAAGCCGGTGCATGCCATGGCCGCGCCCTACTGCGGCCGAATCGAATTGGTACCCATCGGTTTACGACTACCCGAACCGAATCTCGCGGCGCTGGAGCCAGCGGAGATCGGTGCGCGGTGGCCGATTCCGGGACCAACCGACGACAAGTACACCCAGGGCGTCACCGGTATCTGCGCGGGCAGCGCGACGTATCCCGGCGCCGCTGTACTGTGCACCGGCGCCGCCGTCGCGGCCACCTCCGGCATGGTTCGCTACGCCGGAACCGGCTCGGCCGAGGTCCTCGGCCATTTTCCCGAAGTAATTGCCGCCCAGACCATCGCGTCCACCGGCCGAGTGCAGTCCTGGGTATTCGGCCCTGGCGCCGGTACCGATACCGACGCCCACAAACGACTTGCCGAAATCCTCGCAACCGACCTTCCTGTCGTCGTCGACGCCGACGGCCTGACTTTGCTCGCCAGCGACCCCGACCTGGTCCGCAGCCGCACCGCCCCCACTGTATTGACCCCGCACGCAGGCGAATTCGCCCGCCTGACCGGACAAGAGCTCGGCCAGGACCGGGTAGCCGCCGTCCGCGACCTCGCCGAATCCTGGCAACTGACCGTCCTGCTCAAAGGCCGAGCCACCCTCATCGCCAGCCCCGGTCGCCCCGTACTCGTCAACGAAGCAGGTGGTTCCTGGGCCGCCACCGCCGGTGCGGGTGATGTCCTGTCCGGCATCATCGGCGCCCTCCTCGCCGCGGGCTACGACCCCGCCTGGTCCGCCGCCGCTGCCGCCCGCGTCCACGCCCTCGCCGCCAACCTCGCCGCCCATGAAAACCACCCATCCGCCGCCCCCACCTCCGCATCCCCTCTCCTCGACCACCTGCGTGCGGCAATCCGCACCTTGCGCACGGTTGCGGGGAAGTGACGCGCGCCGGCCCACTTTCATTGCCGCCTCGATGGCCTCGCGGTATGCGCTGGTCTCGGCGTCCGGCGTCCGGCGTCCGGCGTCCGGCGACCGGCGACCGGGAACGGGACAGGCAGCAGGGAACGGGACCGGCGACTGGCAACCAACGACGTCCACGCCTTCGCCGCCCATGAGAACCACATCTCCGTGCCTTCTCTCCTCGACCATCTGCGTGCGGCAATCCGCACGTTGCGCCCGGTTGCGGGGAAATGACGCGCGCTGGCCCGGCCCGCTCCTTCATTGCCGCATCGGCGACCCCGGCGAGATGCACTGGTCTCGGCAACCGCAACCGGCGGCCTCTATGCCATCGCCGCCCATGAGAACACCCACCTTCGCGTCTGCTCTCACTCGACCACCTTCGTGCGGCAATCCGCACCTCACCCACGCTCGACACGAAGTGACGTGTGCTGGCCTGGACGCCACTTCGACGACCCACCAGACGCGCTGGTCTCGGTAACCGCGCGGCCGTTCGCGTTCTACCTGCGCTCGCCGCCAACTGCCGCTGCCGCCTCGTCATCACGCGTCGTGCGCGCCCTCCCCCCTTGGACATGAACCGACGCCCTCGCGCGAGCCAGTCGCCGAATGGCAGGATCACTAAGCGTGGAGGCGCAAGTGGAGACGGTTATCGATCTGGATGCCATTGCCCACAACGTGCGGGTCCTGCGTGAATATGCGGGGGATGCGGCGGTGATGGCGGTGGTCAAGGCCGACGGCTACAACCATGGCGCCGTCGAGGTCGGGCGGGCCGCGCTGGCGGCAGGAGCGGCGGAACTCGGGGTCACCACGGTCGCCGAGGCGGTGCAGTTGCGCACCGCCGGGATTGCCGCCCCGATCCTGTGCTGGCTCAATAATTCCGATGCCGACTTCGGCGCCGCGATCGAGCAGGATATCGAGATCGGCGTCTCCTCCCTGGAGCACCTGCGTGCGATCGAGGTCGCGGCGCGCGCAACCGGCCGGACCGCGGTCGTCTCGCTCAAGGTCGACACCGGCCTCAACCGCAACGGCATTGCACCGTCCGAATACCCGGCGGTGCTGGTGGCCTTGCGCACGCTGGTGGACGAACAGGTGGTGCGATTCCGCGCGATCTTCTCCCACCTCGCACACGCCGACGAGCCGGAACACCCCTTCCTCGACGTCCAGCGCGACCGCTTCGTCGAGGCCATCGCCGCCGCCAAGGAGCACGGCCTCGAACCAGAACTGGTGCACCTCGCGAACTCGGCCGCAACGGTGACCCGCCCGGATCTGGCCTTCGATATGGTCCGGCCCGGTATCGCGATGTACGGACTGACCCCGATACCCGAACTCGGTGAGTTCGGTCTGCGCCCGGCGATGACTTTGCAAGCGCGAGTCGCCTTGGTCAAACAGGTCGCTGCTGGTGAGGGCGTTTCCTACGGCCACGAGTGGATCGCACCGCACGACACCACCGTGGCCCTTATCCCCGCCGGATACGCTGACGGTGTGTTCCGCCCGTTGAGCAACCGCTTCACGGTGTGGCTCGGCGGCGCGTTGCGCCCCAATGTGGGGCGCATCTGCATGGACCAGTTCGTCGTCGATCTGGGCGACAATGCCGCAGGCGTCACCGAGGGCGACACCGCGATCTTGTTCGGCGCGGACCAACCCCGCGCCCAAGACTGGGCCGATCTGCTCGGCACCATCCATTACGAGATCGTGTGCGCGCCGCACGGCCGGGTGGTGCGGCGCCATATAGGGGGAATCCGATGAGATCAGTCGTCCGGGGCGGACTGGCAACCGCCGGTGTGGTCGCCGCGCTGGCCGGTGCCCACGCTTTGCGTCGCGCCGGTGCCCGCGTGCTCTGGCCCGCTCGCGTCGATGAATATCGCGACGAGAACTTCGCCCTGCTCGACGAGGACCGTTCCGGTGCGGTGCTCACCGAAGACGGTGTGCGCCTGGCCACCCGGGAATGCGGTCCGCCCGATGCTCCGGTCACCGTGATCTTCGTGCACGGCTTCTGCAACACCATGGAGTCCTACCACTTCCAGCGCCGTGATCTGGAAAAGCGTTGGGGCGCAAGCGTTCGCCTGGTCTTCTTCGATCTGCGCGGCCACGGCCGCTCCGGCACCCCGACTACCGACAGTTGCACTGTCGCCCAACTCGGTCGCGATCTGGCGTCCGTTATCGAGGCGACCGCCCCGACCGGTCCGGTCGCACTGGTCGGTCATTCGCTCGGCGGCATGGCGGTGCTGGCCGCGGCGGCGCAGTTCCCGGAGTTGTTCGCGGCGCGAGTGATCGGAGTCGGACTGCTCTCGACCGCCGCCGCCGAGGTCACCTCGGCGGGCATCACGCAGTTGCTGCGCAATCCGGCCGTCGACGGTTTCCGCTTGGCCGTGCACACCGCCCCCGCATTGGTGCAGGCCGGGCGCAGCACCGTCGGGCATGTGATCACGCCGATACTGCACGTCAGCTCGTTTCACGGGGACGTAGGTCCCACCCTCTCGCGCTTCACCACGCTCATGATCGACTGCACACCCGTCGAAACGATCGTGAGATTCCTGAAGGCAATCGAACTGCACGACGAATCGGCCGCACTGCCGACGCTCGCGGGCCTGCCGGTGCTGGTGATGGGCGGCGCGCACGATGTCGTCATCCCGTTCCGAAATGCGCGCGCGCTGGCACGCGAATTGCCCGATTGCGAACTCGTCCGCCTTGATGACGCCGCGCATATGGCGCATATGCAATTCCCGGATATCGTCAACGCCGCACTCGACCGGCTGCTCATGCGCGCCGGCGTGATCGAGGACACCCCATCAACCGCGGAGGTCGCCGGTGGCTGAACGGCAGCAACGGATTCTGCCCACGGTCGCCGACACCGAGGCCTTCGGTCGCGAACTCGCCGCCGGATTGGATGCGGGTGATCTGGTGGTACTCGACGGGCCGCTCGGCGCGGGCAAAACCGCCCTGACTCGCGGCATCGCCGAGGGCCTCGGTGTGCAGGGCCGGGTCAGCTCGCCGACCTTCATCATCGCCCGCCAGCATCGGGCCGGACAGCGCCAGGGCGCCGCGCCGGTGCCGCTGGTGCATGTGGACGCCTACCGACTCGCCGGCGATCTGGACGAACTGGACGCCCTCGATCTCGACACCGATCTGCATCAGGCAGTCGTGGTGGTGGAGTGGGGCAAGGGTGTCGTGGAACACCTCGCCGAGCGACACCTGTACGTGCTGCTCTCGCGCGAACCGAATTCCGAAGTCCGCACCGCGATCTGGGAATGGGTCGGCTAGCTCGCGAAATGGTGGATGTTCCTTGCGCCATAACGACCGAGTAGCTCCGCACCGCGCGCAGGTACCACCCGGTATCGTTGGGTCAATCATGCTTGTATTAGCCGTCGACACCGCGACACCCGCCGTAACAGCGGGATTGGTCGAACTGGAGCAGGCCGCATCCGGCACCGTCGCCCCGGCGCGGGTGCGCACCCTCGCCGCTCGCGTCCGAGTCGACGCCCGCGCCCACGCCGAGGTGCTCACCCCGCAAATCCTCGAATGCCTCTCGGAGGCAGATCGTTCCAGGGCCGATATCGAGGCCGTCGTGGTCGGCATCGGGCCGGGTCCGTTCACCGGACTGCGGGTCGGCATGGCGACCGCCGCCGCCTTCGGTGACGCGCTCGGCGTCCCGGTCTACGGCGTATGCAGCCTCGATGCGATCGCCGCTGACGCGGTGCTCGAACCCTCCCTGCTGCCGGACATCACACCCGAGAGCGAACTGCTCGTGGTCACCGACGCGCGCCGCCGCGAAGTGTATTGGGCTCGCTACCGTGACGGATATCGCATCGACGGCCCAGAGGTGAGCAAGCCAGGTGACCTGGATCCCGTACAGGCCACCATGATCGCAGGATCCGCCTCGCACGTCGACCTGTTCGACCTGCCCGTGCTTCCGGCCGAGACGCCGTCGCCGGCCGGTCTGGTGCGAGTCGCGGCTGCCGAACTGCTGGCGCGCACCGTGCCGGAACCGTTGGTCCCGTTGTACTTGCGCAGACCGGATGCGGTCGAACGCAGCTACCGCACGCTCGACCGGACGGGAGCGTGACGGCCGTGCAGCCGAGCAGATCCGTGATGCGCATCGAGCCCATGGACGTTGTGGATATCGAGCGCTGTGTCGAACTCGAGCAATTGTTGTTCCCGGAGGACGATCCGTGGCAGGCGGTGTCCTTCCGCTCGGAACTGGCCGGGCCGCACAACCGCTATATCGTCGCGCGCGACGAGGCCGGGCGGATGGTCGGCTATGCGGGTATCGCGCTACTCGGTGATGCCGAACATCCCGAGGCCGAGGTGCACACCATCGGTGTCGATCCCGGCTGCCATCGCGGCGGTATCGGCACGATGCTGCTCGAGGCGCTGCTCGCCGAGGCCGGTAAGCGCGGCGGGCCGGTCTTCCTCGAGGTGCGCACCGACAACGCCCCCGCCATCGCGCTCTACGCCAAGCACGGCTTCCACATCATCGGCCTGCGCAAGAACTACTACCACCCCAGCGGCGCCGATGCCTACACCATGCGCAGACCGGAACTAGCGGCGAACCCGGCCTGGCGCCCGCGGCCTGCCGAATCGGCACAACCGAACGAGGTGCTGTCGTGATCGTCATGGGCATCGAAAGTTCCTGCGACGAAACGGGAGTCGGCATTGTGCGTCGACACCCCGACGGCACCTGCGAACTGCTCGCCGACGAGGTCGCCTCCAGCGTCGAACAGCACGCCCGCTTCGGCGGTGTGGTCCCGGAGATCGCCTCTCGCGCACACCTCGAGGCCATCGTGCCCGCGATGCGCCGAGCACTCGCCGCCGCGGGCATCAGCAAGCCCGATGCGCTCGCAGTGACCATCGGACCCGGACTGGCCGGTGCGCTGCTGGTCGGCGTCGCGGCCGCGAAAGCCTATGCGGCGGCGTGGGATGTACCGTTCTACGCGCTGAATCATCTCGGCGGACACGTCGCGGTGGACACCCTCGAGCACGGCCCGATGCCGCCGTGCGTCGCGCTGCTGGTCTCCGGTGGGCACACGCATCTGCTGCACGTCACGAATCTGGCCGAGCCGATCGTCGAACTCGGCAGCACTGTCGACGACGCGGCGGGCGAAGCCTTCGACAAGGTCGCCCGGCTACTCGGCCTCGGCTTCCCGGGCGGACCGGCGCTGGATGCCGCTGCGGCACATGGCGATCCGAAGGCCATCGCCTTCCCGCGCGGCATGACCGGCCCGCGCGATCCCCGCTACGACTTCTCCTTCTCCGGCCTGAAAACCGCTGTCGCCCGCTACGTCGAGGCGGCTCAGCGCAACGGTTTCACCGCCGATGAACTGCCGATCCCGGACATCGCGGCATCGTTCCAGGAATCGGTCGCCGACGTACTCACCATGAAGGCAGTGCGCGCGGCCCAGGACGTCGGCGTCGACACCCTGGTCCTGGGCGGCGGCGCCACCGCCAACTCCCGGATCCGTTCGATGGCCGAAGATCGCTGTGCTGCAGCCGGATTGCGCCTGCGCGTCCCCAAACCCCGCCTGTGCACCGACAACGGCGTAATGATCGCCGCGCTCGGCGCCCACGTAATCGCCGGCGGCGCACTCCCATCCGCCCTGACCGTCGCCACCGACCCCGGCCTCCCGGTCTCCGTCAGCCAAGTCGGCTGACCCCTGCGCTAGGGAGCGCTGACACAATCAAGATCAGATGGCACTGAGGGCGGTCGCGGTTTGCCGCCAGGGTTTCCACGTGATCATCTGTCCAGTCGTGCGCCCTGGGGGGTGCCCGTTGGCAGGGACGGTCGCGCCCTACGCGGCCACGGAGCAACTGCACCCGGTCCTTAGTGCCCGCTCGGTCGCTGCCCTGGTCCTACGGAGCGCGACCTCAGTCGTCGGGCCCGACCTGGTGCCCCGACTGCCCCGCACTCGACCCCGAATTCGCCTTGGGCGGGAATGGGATTCGTGACTGCGCAGGTGTTTGTGTCGGCCCCGATTGCGGCGCTGACGCCGGACCGCGGTCCTGCCCCGACGACCCTGCACCCGGCGAGTTCGGATTTCCGAACAGCGGTCCGAGTAACTCGGGGAACGGGATCGGCGGCAGGTTCGGATCCGGGCGCAGCGTCGGCGCGGCGGGGGTGGTCCCGACGGGCGACGAGGCGGTCGAGGTGGCCGGTTGGCTACGGTCCGGGGTGAGTGAGGGGATATTGGCGCCGGAGGGCCGGTTGGTGCTCTCCCGGTTCGGGCCGGTGGTCGAAGTGCCCGCACCGGTCGGTGGCACCACCGTCACCGGCGCCGTGGGTAGTTGGGCGCTGCTCGTGGTGCCCGCGGGGGAGATCTCGTCGTCCCCGGTCGGCGCGAAGGTTTTCACCCCGTAGCCGATGACCAGCCCGACCACCACGATCGCACCCGCCAGCGTGCCGACGACCTTGGTGAAGGTACCGACCGGCGCGTCGGCGGCGCCGACCACCGGGAATACCGACGGTTGTGCCGAATCCGCCACCAGCGCGGCGCCTTTCGCGATCACCGCCTCCGGATCGTCGATGGTGTGCACCGGAATGTCCAACGCGTGTTCGAGGGTGGACAGGACGGCGGGAATATTGGCCCCGCCGCCGATCACGATTACGGCCTGTGGCAATTTCGGGGCCCGCGCGAATGCCGCAGCGGCGAAGACGGCGGTCTCGCGTAGCAGATCCGAGATCAGTTCCTCGAAGTCGGCCCTGGTCAGCTTGAGCGGCTGCCCGGCGACATGGTCGATGGTCACGGCGGGCGCGATCGATAGATGTTCCTTGGCGGCGCGGCCGCGATTGGTCAGCATGCCCCGGTTGGGTCGGGTGCCGCGCCGGGCGTAGTGCAGATCGACGAGATGGTGATAGATCAGCTCATCGATGGCGTTGCCGCTGACCGCCGGGGTGCGTTCGGTGCGCAGGATGGTGGAGTCGGCCCGGTCGGCCACTGTGATGCTGAGACCGGTCGCGCCGAGATCGACGATGGCGACCGTATCGTAGCGGTCCACGAGTCCGGTGTGCCGCAAATACGTAAGTGCCGCAGTACCTTCCGGCACCAGCCGCAGGTCGCGCTGTTTGCCGGTGGCCGACCGGATCACCTGCGCCTGCTCTTTGCTGCGGTAGGCGACCGCGACGCTGGTGGGCGGGCGACCGGCGGCGGAATCGACACCGATCGATTTCGCACCGGCGAAGCGCGCACCGACCGGATGCGCCGGAAACGCCACGTCATAGGAGAGTTGCGTGGTCGGAAGCTGGGTGGTCATCAGCTCGATCGAGGACGCCACGAGATCGCCGAGATCGGAGTGGGCCGCGTCCGCGGAAACCACTCGGTAGTCGAAACTCTGTGCGCCGTTGGACGCGGTAGCGACCAGCGCCGAGCACACGACCTCGTTACCGGCCGATATGCCGAGGGATGTTCGCATGTCACCTCCCTTCGAGCGGATGGTCATGGTGTCGCCGACCATCTCGAATGGACAGCCGGACAGCTCGCGTGGATGGCGAGCGATCCGGACGCGGGACCGGGCCGACCCGTTGTCCGGATGGGTCGCTGGGACGGCCATGGATCACGTGTGGTCTTGCCCTCTGGTGAAGCTTCTTGTGGAAAAACGCTGGTGTTGTGACGCTGTTGGAACTCGGTACTGACGCTGATCTTGCTCTTGCGGAGCGGGTATTGCTCTGTGGCACTGGGTGTTTCGTGACGCTTTGCGCTCCCCCATGGCGCCGGTTCGTGACGAACACGGCGAGCGGAACACGGCCGTCGTCAATACTGTCACAATCCGTTATCCGAACGTTACAGATTTGCCGAAGTCTTGGGAAGCCCTCAGACATCTGGGCGTGGCGTGGCGCACACGTGTCGGAAAACGACACGCTTGGGCGGGGACCAACGGTTTTGGCACAGTCCAACCTTGAGCGCTGGCACTCTCATGTATAGAGTGCTAGTCGGCACTGTGTGATGTGCGTGCCAGTTCGACTACTGAGCAGGGGTCCCGGCACCCGCGACGACGGGGCTGATGCGCAGGGTCGAGTTCGAGTGACCGGCGACTGTATGCGGGGCGCTCGATACAACACCGATACCGATGGTCCGGGACAACAGTTCCGGACGACCGTAAATCCCCTGAAAGTGGAGGGCTCAACGTGGCGAGCGTGAACATCAAGCCGCTCGAGGACAAGATCCTCGTCCAGGCCAACGAGGCCGAGACGACGACGGCCTCCGGCCTGGTCATCCCCGACACGGCGAAGGAGAAGCCGCAGGAGGGCACCGTCATCGCCGTCGGCGAAGGACGCGTCACCGACAAGGGTGACCGCATCCCGGTCGACGTCAAGGAAGGCGACGTCGTCATCTACAGCAAGTACGGCGGCACCGAGATCAAGTACCAGGGCGAGGAATACCTCATCCTGTCGGCGCGCGACATCCTGGCCGTCGTCACCAAGTAGCCGATAGGCACATGCGTTCCGCCCCGGTGTCTTTCGCGACCCGGGGCGGAGTGCGTTCGGCCCAGAACACACAGGAGCTGACAAACACATGGCAAAGCAGATCGAGTTCGACGAGAAGGCTCGTCGTGCTCTCGAGCGCGGCGTCGACAAGCTCGCCGACGCGGTGAAGGTCACCCTCGGGCCGCGTGGTCGCCACGTCGTGCTCGCCAAAGCCTTCGGCGGCCCGACCGTGACCAACGACGGTGTCACCATCGCGCGCGATATCGACCTCGAGGACCCTTTCGAGAACCTCGGCGCGCAGCTGGTCAAGAGCGTCGCCACCAAGACCAACGATGTCGCAGGTGACGGCACGACCACCGCCACCGTGCTGGCCCAGGCGCTGGTGCGCGCGGGTCTGAAGAACGTTGCCGCGGGCGCGAATCCGATCGCGGTCGGTTCGGGTATCGCCAAGGCCGCCGACGCGGTCTCCGAGGCGCTGCTCGCGCTGGCCACCCCGGTCTCCGGTGCGCAGGCCATCGCACAGGTCGCCACCGTCTCCTCGCGCGATGAGGAGATCGGCGAAATGGTCGGCAAGGCGCTGACCACCGTCGGCAAGGACGGCGTCGTCACCGTCGAGGAATCCTCGACGCTGCAGACCGAACTCGTTGTCACCGAGGGCGTGCAGTTCGACAAGGGCTACCTCTCGCCCTACTTCATTACCGATGCCGACAGCCAGCAGGCCGTCCTCGAGGACGCCTACATCCTGCTGAACCGGGAGAAGATCAGCTCGCTGCCCGATCTGCTCCCGCTGTTGGAGAAGATCGCCGAATCCGGCAAGCCGGTGCTGATCATCGCCGAGGACGTCGACGGCGAGGCGTTGTCCACCCTGGTGGTCAACTCGATCCGCAAGACCCTCAAGGCCGTTGCGGTGAAGGCGCCGTTCTTCGGTGACCGGCGCAAGGCCTTCCTCGACGACCTCGCCGTCGTCACCGCGGGCACCGTGGTCAACCCGGATCTGGGGATCTCGCTGCGCGAGGCGGGCATCGAGGTGCTCGGCAAGGCGCGTCGCGTGGTCGTCACCAAGGATGACACCACGATCATCGATGGTGCCGGCACCGCCGAGGACATCGCGGCCCGCGGCGCGCAGCTGCGACGCGAGATCGAGGCCACCGATTCGGATTGGGATCGGGAGAAGCTCGAGGAGCGCCTGGCCAAGCTGGCCGGCGGCGTCGCGGTGATCAAGGTCGGCGCGGCCACCGAGACCGCGCTCAAGGAGCGCAAGTACCGGGTCGAGGACGCGGTGAGCGCGGCCAAGGCCGCCGTCGACGAGGGCATCGTGCCCGGTGGTGGCACCGCCCTGGTGCACGCCGCCGCCAAGCTCGTCGAACTGCGCGACTCGCTCTCCGGTGACGAGGCCATCGGCGTCGAGGCGGTGCGTACCGCACTGCGGGCGCCGCTGTACTGGATCGCCACCAACGCTGGCGTGGACGGTTCCGTGGTAGTCAGCAAGGTCGCCGAGGGCAAGGAG
The DNA here is from genome assembly GCF_040674755.1 of Nocardia sp. NPDC049737. Lineage (NCBI taxonomy): Bacteria > Bacillati > Actinomycetota > Actinomycetes > Mycobacteriales > Nocardiaceae > Nocardia > Nocardia sp. NPDC049737. Next base: position 135,600 of record NZ_JBFANH010000011.1, read on the forward strand.
GGCTTCAATGCCGCCACCCTCACCTATGGTGATCTGCTCACCGACGGTGTCGTCGACCCGGTCAAGGTGACCCGTTCCGCTGTCGTGAACGCGGCGTCGGTGGCCCGGATGATCCTCACCACTGAGAGCGCCGTGGTCGAGAAGCCCGCCGAAGAGGAGCACGACCACAGCCACCACGGTCACGCGCACTGAGCGCAGGCCGACGGCAAAAGGCCCCCGGGACCGTACGTCCCGGGGGCCTTCGTTTTGTGAACAATATGAACGCAATACCGCGCAACAAGTCGAAAAATATCAATCGCGGCTCCCCGCACCCCCGGGCCTGTTCCCGACGAGTTGGGTGGCGTCGAGAGTTTCGTCGCTGGCCGACGGTTGGTCTCGAGCCGACTTCTGGGCATACCCGACGAGTTACCCATGTGCCAGCGAAATCAATTATCCCGTGGGGGATGACGGGAAGAGCGGATCAAGAGGCGACGGGTGGCTGCTCAGCGGCGATGGCGGCGAGCAATCTGGCGCGTAGGGCGGCGGGCGGCGTGGCCGCCGACGCCTGCGCGAGAGCGGCGAGGACTTCGGCCGTTTGCTGGACTTCGGTCACGAATTCCGCACGTAGTGCGGGGTCCTCGCCGTCGAGCACTTCCTGTACCGCATTGTGGTCTTCGTCGTCGATCGATCCGAGCGCGACGGCGTGCGCGAGATCGATCCGAGCTTCGTTCATCTCACGTCACCCCCAAACTTTTCTTCAGTCGTGTCAATCCGTCCCGTATACGGGACTTAACGGTCGGTAACCCTACGCCGAGGAAGTCGGCGACTTCCGCGTAGGTTCGCCCGCCGTAGTAGGCGAGCGAAATGGCTTCCCGCTGAGTCTGTGTCAATGTCCCTAGACCCGCCTGGACGGCCTGCTGCTCGAGCCTCCGCTCCACTTCTTCGGTGACCTCATCGAACTCGTTACCGAGAACCCTTATGCCATACGCGACTTCGCGCAGGGTATGGGCCTGTTCGGCGCGGACACGGTCGACGGCCCGTCGATGTGCGAGGGTCATCAACCACGTCACCGCGGATCCTTTGTTCGCGTCGAAACTGGACGCGGTCCGCCAGATCTGGAGATACACCTCCTGGGTGGTCTCCTCCGCGTAGCCGGGATCGTGCAGGACGCGTAGCACCAGGCCGAACACGCGAGCGCACGTTCGGTCGTAGAGCTCGGCGAATGCCTGCTGGTCGGACCGGCCGCAACGTTCGAGAAGTGCGGCGAGCTCGATACTTTCGGCGGCGCGTGCCGTTACCGCAGATTCCACTCCGTTGAAAGCAACGGTGGGTGGGATGGCTTCTCTTCGGAACGAGTCGCCCTCTGCGGCCGGCGGCCGCGTTGTCACAACGCTCCATTCTGTGTCATCGGTCACTACCGTAGCGGGCCGCTATCGAACCCCGTGCGGTGGGGTATCAGCGGACCGTATGCGGGCCAGCAACTTCCCTGTAAACCTCGACGCGCCAGACGTTTCTGGCGGGAACACGCCGTGACACGCCGATGGTTTTCGCGAAACACCGTATGTACAACCGACTTCGGCTTGTGGCCAGCGCCGGGTGTTTGCTAGGCATTCGGCGCGCCGCGCCACATGGATGGGAAGAAGTTGGTCTCAAACGGCCATGCGACGACGGTTGCGCCGGGCGTGCATCTCGCGCTCGGTTTCGGACATACCGCCCCAGATGCCATAGGGCTCGCTGACTTTGAGCGCGTGGCTGCGGCACTGCATGAGCACTGGGCAGGCCCGGCAGATCTCCTTGGCGCGCATCTCGCGTGCGGTACGCGCGCGGCCGCGTTCACCGTCGGGGTGGAAAAACACCGCGGAATCCTGGCCTCGGCAGGATCCCCGCATCTGCCAGTCCCAGACGTCCGCGTTCGGTCCGGGGAGGTGAGTCGGCATGGGCATGGTGAACTCCTCGTGGTGCGAGCTCGTCAGCGTTGTCGAGCAGTTGTTCTGCAACAGTTGTGGCCACGGCGCTGGGTCGGCGGCGTGCCATGGGCTCGCCTATTGCGGTCGCTGCAATTTCGCGCGGCGCCGACCGTGGCGATGAGCTACGTTAGGTCCAGCCGCGAAATTCCGTCAATAGTTCGATGCAGCAGTTTTCTAAATCTTAAGCTGCGAAATTTAACCTCGAAGCTGTTTACTTTTTGGGACCGTCCGGTAATACTGATCGGTTGACCAGAGGCTGGGGTGTCTTCGCATGGCGTCAGTATTCCGCATTCCCGCAGGTGGGAACGGGTAGGCGGTTGCATCCCCGGTTGGTAGCGAGTTGGCGCGAACGTGGGTCCTATCACACCGTCGGCGGGCCGTTGCGATGTCCGGTCGATCGGAGATGGCAGAAACGGGGCGCTCAGGTTAATTGCGCGAAACGCATGTGAATTCCGGTCACACAAGCTAAGTGATTGCCGGAAGTACTTTTACTTGGTGGAAACATGGCTACGGCGATGAAATGCTCAATATTAGCCGGAAGTACCTGACGGACGGTTTCTCGTGCGGGGTCACATGCGGCGCTCGGGTTAGAGTTCGGCCGTGCTCGTGCCTGCTTCCCCTATATATATCGAGTCCGCCATGCTTGCCGACGCGGCTTTCGGTACCCACCCCGGCCGTGCCGCTACCGAGTTGCCAGCCGCCACGAACCCGCTCGATTGCTGGTACCGGGCGGTGATTTTCGGTGGTCAGGGCTGGTATGCCGCGGCACGCGCAGAGTTGCGGACGTTGCGCGAGCGCACCACCGATCCGGTGTTGCTGGCGCTGGCCGCGAGTACCGAAGGCTCGTTTCTGCGTCAGCTCGGCTGGCATGCTCGCGCCGCCGTCCACGACGGTCGCGCGGCAGCGTTGATCCTGCCTACGGGCGATGCGTTCGGGCCCGCTCGCGTGGACGCGATCTGTGACGCGCTGACCGGTCTCGCGGCCGACGCGCTGGGCACCGGCCGCCTGGCGCTCGCCACCCGCCTGCTCCGGCGCAGCCATGACGCGATGACCGTGGTGCAGTCGCCGCACGGCTGGCGGACCCTGATCCGCTGGCATTGGGTCTGCGCGGAGACCGCACTCGCTTCCGGCGCCGCCGGCGCCGCCGCACCCCACGCCGCGACGGCCCTCGCGCTGGCCGAGGACGCACCGTCGGTCCGACACCGGGTCAAGTCCCGGCTCTTGGTAGCCGCGACCGCCGCGGCATCCGGCGATACCGAACGCGCGCGCACGCTCGCCGATGCGGTAGCCGAGCAGTGCCGCGAGCACGGGTTGCTCCCATTGCGTTGGGCCAGTTCGATGTTGCGCTCCGGGGTGTGCACGGGGGCTCACGCAAGCGCGGCCGCGGCCGAGGCGCAGGGGTGCGCGCAGACCATCGGCCGTCGTGGCGGGCGCTTTCGTCCCATGAGTGATTCCCGCGTCTGATCAAGACACCACCGTGTTGCCCGGATCCACGGGTTGTATCGCTATTGTTAGACCCGTTCCGCCCCTTCGGCGGAAGCACTGGTCATCACCGCCGGTGCCACTTGTAACGCCAGGAAATTCTCTGACGATGACGAACACGGGCGAAGAGTTGGACCTCGCCGTCGCTGCCGCTGCGCAGGGCGACAGATCCGCTTTAGCCCAGGTACTCGAATTGGTCCGCCCGTTGGTGGTGCGCTATTGCCGCGCGCGGATCGGCGCCGCGGAGCGTGGACAGCTCTCCGCGGACGACGTTGCGCAGGAGGTATGTCTGGCCGTGATGACAGCTCTGCCCCGGTATCAGGACCAGGGCAGGCCCTTCATGGCCTTCGTATACGGAATCGCTTCGCACAAGGTTGCCGACGCTCATCGCAACGCCGCCCGTAACAAGGCGGAGGCAATGGCCGAAGTACCAGATGTCATATCCACCGACCAGGGGCCGGAACAGCGAGCTCTCGAGTCCGAAACGAGCAGGCAGATGAACACCCTGCTCGCGACGCTTCCGGAGAAGCATCGAGAGATTCTGATCCTGCGTTTGGTCATGGGTTTGTCAGCAGAAGAAACCGCAGTCGCCGTGGGCAGTACGGCGGGTGCGATACGCGTCGCCCAACACCGGGCGCTCGCGAAACTGAAGTCACAAGTGGCGAGGGCAGGTGAAATGTATGGCTAGGGATGGCGAGCGCGGTCGGGGCGACTGGAAGGCGCGACGTGGATCGCGAAATAGCGGTCCCTACGCCGGGAGTGGTGACACCGGTCCGGTGGACATCGCTGCGGTGCGCAGAGACGATGCGCTGATCGATGCCATTGCTAGCAACGGGCAGGTACAGACCGACAGCGCGGAGGAGTTTCAGCTCGCCTCGCTGCTTGCGGACTGGCGAGCGGAGCTGATTTCTCCGCCGCTGCCCGGCGGGCCGAACCTCGATGAGATCGTTGCGGCGGTCAACCAGGAGATCGGTGCCCGGCAGGTCCGTATCGGTGCGCAGTCCGGTGGGCGACTACGGCTTATCCGTCCGATTCTCGGGACGGCTGCCGCGCTGGCTCTGGTCATCGGTGGTCTGTCGGCGTTCTCCTATGGCGCCGCTCCCGGCGATCCGCTCTGGCGGGTCAAGGAAGTCGTTTTCAGTGAACAGGCGCAGTCGACCGTGGTGCAGCGCGCCGACAGCGATCTGGCCAATGCGAAAGTGATGCTCGCTCAGGACAATCCGGAGCAGGCGAGGGCAAGGCTGGAGGGCGCCAAGGCGAATGCCGAGCTGATCGACGATCCGGTGAAGCGGGACAAGCGAATCAACGAATTCAACGCCTTGCTCGCGGAGTTGAACAAGATCGCTCCGGAGATCGGGAAGTCGTTCGCGGCGAGCACGACATCGACGACGACGCCCAATCCGGCAACAACCGATGGCACCAACTCGTCGACCATCAAGCCTTCGGACGGTACTGGTTCGACCTCCGCGGTGGCACCGCCGGTCGATACGAAGGCGCCGACGACGGAACCGAATACACCGGGTAAGTCGACAGTGCCGACAACCCAGCCGCCGGTGACTACTCCGGAACCGCCGACACAGCCCAGTCACACGAGCCAGGCTCCGCCGAGCACCGCGGTGGGGACCCAGCCCACGGGGGTCGTGCCGAGCGTGGACAGTGGCCCGCCCGTGCAACCCCCGACTCATCAGCAGCCGCCGCCCTTCGTGGTCCCCACCGGTTTGCCGACTTTGCCGGGTTTGCCCGGATCGGGGCCGGCCACTTAATCGGAGTCGACACTCCAACAGCGCTTCGGTTCGTGAAAAGCGCTCGATCCAGTAGAAGCGCTGTGGCGGATGTATATCCGCCACTTCCGCGCGTGCGTGGGTGCGCGGGCATCCGAATAATCGTGCATGAACCGATCGCCGACCGGCGGTCGGCTTCTTGTATGTCAGCTATTTCACATCGCGCGCGCGTCAGCACACTGTGTGGGCGCGCGCGATGTCAGCTGTCGAACCCGTCGAATCCGTCGCCGTGGAAGGCCTCATTCATCGAGGCATCCGCGTATCCCCGGCAGTAATCCCAGGTGACATACGCTTCCGGCATCGGGTCGTAGGCGGGTTCGTGCGGGCGCACCGTGCCGTCGACCAGCAGCTGAAGCAGATTGGCGCGCAGCATATCCCAGTCGTGGTAGTGATCTTGTCTGCAGTCTTCGCAGCTGACCACGAGTCCTCGGATGCCGCGGTGCGCTAGTAGTGCCTCATACACCGCAAGGTCGGCGAGATCCTCCTCGACCGCAAGGCGCTCGTGGGGATCCAGCGGTTCACCGGGCTCGATGGCATCGAGCGCGGCGGACGGGTCGGAGGGGTCTCCGGCGAACGGATCCGGCGGCAAGCCAGGTGGTAGATGGTCACGCACACCCCCACGGTACGCAGAACAGGGTGGTCTTCGCCAGCTATGTGGCGCGCCAGTTTCGGTGGTGGGCTCAGTTCATCGGCGTGTTTGCGGGACAGATACCATGGTGACAGGCCCCGGCCAGTATCCGACAGCGCTGCCGGCGCCGCCACCGTCCATCCCATCAGCTTCCACGACGCCGGCCACCCCGGCGTTCGTTGCTTTCGACGTCCAGGAGGAGTCGATCCGAATGAGTAATCCCGTATCGGGCGAACGAATCGCGGTCCGCCCTCCTACGGGTGGTGACGATCCGAACAAGATCGCCATGCTCGGCCTCACGTTCGACGATGTGCTGTTGTTGCCGGCCGCTTCGGATCTCATCCCGAGCTCGGTGGAAACCTCCAGCCAGTTGACCCGCGAGATCCGGTTGCGCACCCCGCTCTGCAGTTCCGCCATGGACACCGTGACCGAGGCGCGGATGGCCATCTCAATGGCGCGCGCAGGCGGCATGGGTGTGTTGCACCGCAATCTGGCCGCCGCCGATCAGGCCGCGCAGGTCGAGACCGTCAAGCGGTCCGAGGCAGGCATGGTTACCGACCCGGTGACCTGTCGCCCCACCGACACTCTCGCCGAGGTCGACGCGATGTGCGCCCGCTTCCGCATTTCCGGCCTGCCGGTGGTGGATGAGACCGGCGCGCTTGTGGGCATTATCACCAACCGCGATATGCGCTTCGAGGTCGATCAGAACCGTCGGGTCGCCGATGTGATGACCAAGGCGCCGTTGATCACCGCGCAGGAGGGCGTCACCGCCGCGGCCGCGCTCGGTCTGCTGCGTCGCCACAAGATCGAGAAGCTGCCGATCGTCGACGGTAACGGCCGCCTGCGCGGACTCATCACGGTCAAGGACTTCGTCAAGACCGATCAGTACCCGAACGCCACCAAGGACCGTGACGGCCGCCTGCTCGTCGGCGCCGCGATCGGTGTCGGCGAGGACTCCTGGTCGCGCGCTATGACTTTGGCCGATGCCGGGGTCGACGTACTCATCGTCGATACCGCGCACGGTCATCAGGCCGGTGTGCTGCAGATGGTGACCAAGGTCAAGGCCGAGGTCGGCGATCGCATCCAGATCGTCGGCGGCAATGTGGCCACCAGGGCCGGTGCGGCCGCGCTGGTCGAGGCGGGTGCGGATGCGGTGAAGGTCGGTGTCGGTCCCGGCTCCATCTGCACCACCCGCGTGGTCGCCGGTGTCGGCGCCCCGCAGATCACCGCGATTCTCGAGGCCGTTGCCGCGTGCAAGCCGTACGGCGTTCCGGTGATCGCCGACGGCGGCATCCAGTTCTCCGGTGATATCGCCAAGGCCATCGCGGCGGGCGCGTCCACCGTGATGCTCGGCTCGCTGCTGGCCGGTACCGCCGAGTCGCCGGGTGAGCTGATCCTGGTGGGCGGCAAGCAGTTCAAGAGCTACCGCGGCATGGGATCGCTGGGTGCCATGCAGGGCCGCGGGCAGGCCAAGTCCTACTCCAAGGACCGCTACTTCCAGGACGACGTGCTCGCCGAAGACAAGCTGGTGCCCGAGGGCATCGAGGGGCGGGTGCCCTTCCGTGGACCGGTCAACCAGGTGATTCATCAGCTCGTCGGCGGGCTGCGCGCGGCCATGGGCTACACCGGGTCGCAGTCCATCGCGGATCTGCAGGAGGCACAGTTCGTGCAGATCACCGCGGCGGGGCTCAAGGAGAGCCACCCGCACGACATCACGATGACCGTCGAGGCGCCCAACTACACTGGTCGCGGCTAGCCTGCTTGACGGGTTGTGTACTGGACGGGATGGTCCGTGCATGATTGACCGTGTTCGCGGTCATCGAGGTGCATAACCCACGGCCTCGCGCGGCGTAGGGACGGGACCACGAGTCCCGGCCCGCGCCCCCGGACGTAGTCGCCTGTTCGCGATCGACGGCTCGATATGCGACCACGACGGAGCGGGTCCTTGCGAGCGACCCTCGCGGCGTGGCAGCCGGATCGTCGAAGCCCATGCGACGCAGTCGCGAGTCTCGACGGCTCGGACGCGGCGACTGCACGCAGGTCGCTCGACCGGGTCAGCGGGACCACGGGCGAGCGAACACGCAGTGCTGCGGGTGCTGCTAATCCAACAGAGTCGTGAACACGCCGCGCCGCGCGCGGCCGAAACTAAGGAGCACGCGTGCGCGACATGGTCGAGATCGGTATGGGTCGGACCGCCCGGCGTACCTATGAACTGGACGATGTCGATATCGTCCCGTCGCGGCGGACTCGTTCGTCGAAGCAGGTATCTCTGGCGTGGCAGTTGGACGCCTACCGATTCGAGATCCCGTTCCTGACACACCCCACCGATGCGCTGGTCTCGCCGGAGTTCGCCATCGAACTCGGCAGGCTCGGTGGACTCGGCGTCATCAACGGCGAGGGACTGTGGGCCCGGCACGCCGATGTCGCCGCGAAGATCGACCAGCTGATCGAACTTGTCGGCAAGGGTGGTTACGAACGTGCCATCGGGCTGCTGCAGGAATTGCATGCCGCGCCGATGCAGCCGGATCTGCTGGCCGCCGCGGTCGCGCAGGTGCGGGCCGCCGGTGTGACGGTGGCGGTGCGGGTGAGCCCGCAGAACGCACGCGCGCTGACCCCCGCGCTGCTGCAGGCCGGGATCGACCTACTCGTGGTGCACGGCACCATCATCTCCGCCGAACACGTCGGCGACGGTGAGCCGTTGAACCTCAAGACCTTTATCGCCGAACTGGATGTGCCGGTGGTGGCCGGGGGCGTGAGCGATCACAAGACCGCGCTGCATCTGATGCGCACCGGCGCCGCGGGCGTCATCGTGGGCTACGGCTCCTATCCGGGCGCGACGACCACCGGCGAGGTGCTCGGCATCGGGGTGCCGATGGCGACGGCCATCGCCGATGCCGCCGCCGCGCGTCGCGACTACCTGGACGAGACCGGCGGACGCTATGTGCACGTGATCGCCGACGGTGATATCGCCACCTCGGGTCAGCTGGCCAAGGCCATCGCCTGTGGCGCCGATGCCGCCATGCTCGGTGTGCCGCTGGCCCTGGCCGCAGAGGCGCCGGGCCGCGGCTGGTACTGGCCGTCCTCGGCCGCGCATCCGTCGGTGCCGCGCGGTTCGCTGCTGCACGTGGAGGATCCGTGGGATCTGGGCGGCGAGCTGTCCGGTGATACCGGCGAGACGGTGCGTCCGAGCCTGGAGCGGGTGCTGTACGGCCCCTCCGACGACCCGTTCGGCTCACTGAATCTCGTTGGCGGCCTGCGTCGCTCGATGGCCAAGGCAGGCTACTCCGACCTCAAGGAATTCCAGCGGGTCGGCCTGAGCGTCCACGCCTGACCATTCGCCGACAGTAGTCGAACGGTGGCTCTCCGAGCCGGCGGGGTCAGCGGGCGTGGGTGGGGACGGACTGCTCGCGGAGGAACTGTCGGATGACGTGGTTGACCGGTTCGGGGTGGGTCATGGTGACCGCGAGTCGTGCGCCGGCGATCTCGACGAACTGCGCTGCGGGGAGACCGGTGGCCAGCTGCTGGGCGCGGTCGCGGGCGATACCGCTGTCGGTGGCGTGAATCACCAAGGCGGGACAGGTGATTTCGGATAAGCGGTCCGATACCGAATCGCGGCCGAGTAGACAGCCCGCGGCGACCTCGATGCCGCTGCGGTCGCGGGCCAGCCAGCGCTTGGTCCAGATCGCCCGGTACCACTCGTCATCGCCGATCAGCCAGTACGCGAGCTGTTCGACGGCCTCCTGCCGGGAGCCGTCGTCGTACCACTCGTCCAGGAATTTCTGGGTCGCAGTGGACTGTTCGGGCGTCGGGCCGTGCGCTTCGGTGCTGATCAGGATCAGTGCGGAAACCCGCTCGGGTGCGATGAGCGCGGTGCGCAGCGCGGTGAAGCCCCCTTGCGCGGTGCCGCCGAACACGGCGCGTTCGGCGCCGAGATGATCGAGCACGGTAAGGGCGTCGCGCGCGGCGGTCCAGTAGGTGAACGGTAGCCCCTCGTCCCTGGTGCGGCCGTGTCCGCGCGCATCCCACGACACGATCCGGAATTCCGGTGCGAGCGCGGCCATCTGGGATGCGAACATCGTTCGGTCCATGAAGAATTCGTGTGCTAGTAAGACCACCGGACCGTCGCCGCCACTGTCCTCGTAGTGGATGTCGGCGTCTATCGCGCGGGCGAAGGGCACGGCATGAGGATAACCAGCGGTGCGGGGCCGCGCGGGACGATTTCAGCCCCTCACTAAACTGTTCGAGTGGCAGAAACTCAGAGACCGGTCCTCGTCGTCGACTTCGGCGCACAGTACGCCCAGCTGATCGCCCGGCGGGTCCGTGAATCGAGTGTGTATTCGGAGGTGATCCCGCATACCGCCACCGTGGATGAGATCGCCGAGAAGCAGCCGCTCGCGGTGATTCTGTCCGGCGGACCATCCAGCGTGTACGCCGATGGCGCGCCGCAGCTGGACGCGCGGCTGTTCGATCTCGGCATTCCGGTCTTCGGCATCTGCTACGGCTTCCAGGCCATGGCCCAGGCGCTCGGCGGCACCGTCGCGCATACCGGCACCCGCGAATACGGCCGCACCGAGCTCAGTGCTGACGGCGGCCTGCTGCACGGTGGCCTGCCGACCAAACAGCCGGTGTGGATGAGCCACGGCGATGCGGTTACCGACGCGCCCGAGGGCTTCGAGGTCACCGGCACCAGCGCGGGTGCTCCGGTCGCCGCATTCGAGAATCGGGCCCGCAAGCTGGCCGGTGTGCAGTACCACCCGGAGGTGCTGCACTCGCCGCACGGTCAGCAGGTGCTCAGCCGTTTCCTGCACGAACTCGCCGGAATCCCTCCCACCTGGACCCCGGCCAATATCGCCGAATCGCTGATCGCTTCGGTGCGCGAGCAGATCGGCGACGGCCACGCGATCTGCGGGCTTTCCGGCGGTGTGGACAGCGCGGTCGCCGCCGCACTGGTGCAGCGCGCCATCGGCGACCGGCTGACCTGCGTATTCGTCGACCACGGCCTGTTGCGGGCGGGGGAGCGCGAGCAGGTGCAGCAGGACTTCGTCGCCGCGACCGGTGCCAAATTGGTGACCGTCGACGCGGTGGACAAGTTCCTCGGTGAGCTGAAGGGCGTCACCGATCCGGAGGAGAAGCGCAAGATCATCGGCCGGGAGTTCATCCGGTCGTTCGAGGATGCGGTCTCCGAGGTCGTCGTCGAACAGAGCGGCGGCGCCAAGCCCGAGGTCGAGTTCCTGGTGCAGGGCACGCTCTACCCGGACGTCGTCGAATCCGGTGGCGGCAGCGGCACCGCGAATATCAAGAGCCATCACAATGTCGGCGGTCTGCCCGACGATCTGGAGTTCGACCTCGTCGAACCGCTGCGGTTGCTGTTCAAGGACGAGGTACGCGCGGTCGGCCGCGAACTCGGGCTGCCCGAGGAAATCGTTGCCCGCCAGCCCTTCCCGGGGCCCGGCCTGGCTATCCGCATTGTCGGCGAGGTCACCGCGGACCGTCTGGAGACGCTGCGGCAGGCCGACGCCATCGCACGCGAGGAGCTGACCGCCGCCGGACTGGACCGCCAGATCTGGCAGTGCCCGGTGGTGCTGCTCGCGGATGTGCGCAGTGTCGGTGTACAGGGCGACGGCCGCACCTACGGTCATCCGATCGTGCTGCGTCCGGTCTCCAGCGAGGACGCGATGACCGCGGATTGGACCAGGCTTCCCTATGACGTACTCGAGCGCATTTCCACCCGCATCACCAACGAGGTGGCCGAGGTCAATCGGGTTGTCCTCGATGTGACGAGCAAGCCGCCGGGCACCATCGAATGGGAGTGACCCCGCAATCGGGCCTGATTTGCCGGATTCCGGGAGTACCGTCAGCCGGGTAGACCAGTTCCCCAGGGGGTCCGGATGGCAGCGAAGAAGCCGCTCTGCACCGTCAACGCGGTCGTCGAGGCACCGTGTGGGGTGGTGGCCGCGCTGCTCACCGCGGTGAGCGCCGGCCCGGTCGGTCCGGACAACGCCTTCTTCCTCGCCGACGGGCCCGATCCCGGGATGCGGTTGCGCGGCGGCCCGAGTGAATTCCGGGCCGCGATCGCCGGCGATCCCAATGGGATTCGGGTCCAGGTGGATCGGGCGCAGGCGATGCTCGCCGTCGAGGGGCAGCGATGGTTTCGCGCCGAATGTCGAGTGTTGCCGCATCCGAAGGGTGCTCGGGTGATCCAGCAGATGTTCAACGTCGCGACCAGTGCGCGGTGGATAGTGCCGATGATCGCACGGGGTGTCGAAGGCAAGCAGCGGGTGAGTATGCAGCGGCTACTCGACCGGATCAGTGAGCATTTGGGCTGCCCGGCTTATATGGAGTAGTGGTCTCGGGATTCGTTGTGGGCGGGCGGTGTGCGGCCGAGGATGAGTTGCCCGAGTAATAAGCCGCCGCCGAGGTAACTGCGGCTCGGTGTCAGTGGCATGAAGCGGCCGATCGGGATTCCCGTATGGTCGGTCGGGTCGTCGTCGATGTCGAACTGTTCCTTGGGCATTGGTGTTCTGCTCCTCCAGAAAGAAATGGCCCGTCCGGGGACGGGCCATTCGTGTGATCAGCGGGGGCTGCGCGGGGAAATGACCAGCAGGATGCCGACCACGATGGCGGAGATCACGACGACCCAGCCGAGTGAGGCCACACCGGTGGCGGTCATGGTGGCCGGGCCGATGAAGGCCCAGATGCTCACGCCGAGGGCGAGCAGTCCGACGATCAGCAGGGAGACGGACGGCCCTCGCTTGGTGACATTGTCATCGGTGGGGTCAGCCACGGTGCACCTCCGCATTGCCGGTCCGGACATGGACTTTCAGGTCGAGCACCGGTGCGCCGTCGGCATGCGGACCGGTAATACCGGTGGGGCAGTTGACATCTCCGAGGTTGACGGTGCAATCGGTGCGTACCGCCATACCCTCGGGCAGCAGGATCTCGGCATCGCCGAGCCCGACCGCGACCTCGACGGCCCGGTTCTCGGTCAGTTTCAGCGACCGCAGATCCAATGTGCCTGTTCCCATGGTCAACTCGTACTTCGAGGAAAGGTCGGTCATCGAGGTCGGCGCCCAGGTGCGATCGCCGATAGTCGCGCTGTCGAATTCGATCGGGCCGAGCATCGAGGCCAGCACCACGAATCCGGCCAGTGGTGCGGTCAGTACGAGCAGGCCGAAGCCGCGGCGCAGGAATGCGCCGATGACCAGACCCAACCCGATCACCGCCAGCGCCACTGCGGCGATGCGTCCGGGAGTCATCCATTCGACGCCGGAGGCGGCCAGCGCACCCGCGCCGGCGGCGGCCAGGATGGCCAGGCCGAGGACCACGGGAGTGAGCCGGGAGCGGGGGCGCTTCGGCGGGGGCGCGACGATGGTGCGGGTCGGGGTGGGTTCGGGGAGATCCCAGGCGAGTGGGGCTACGCCGAGGGGGTCCCAGGAGGGTGGGGTGAGTCCGGCGGGGTGCGCAGGTGTCGCGGCCGTTGTACGGGATGGGGGAGTGCTTGTGCGCGAAGTGGATTCGGTTCGCGATGAGCTACCGCCGCTTTCCGAGTCGGTGTCGCTCGCGCCGGACGTTGCGGCAGGTTGTGCGGTGTCGCGACCTGTTGCGCCGGACGCCGTGCTCTCGTCGGCCGTCGTTCTTGCGTCGGAGGTTGTGCTTGCGCCGGAGGTCGCGCTCGTGTTGGACGTTGCGCTCGTGTTGGACGTTGCGCTCGCGCCGGACGGTCCGCCGGTCGTGTGCGGCGAGGCGGAGGCGGTAATTCCCGGCGTTGTTCCGTTGTCGGACGTTGTGGTCTCGGTGGGTGGTGCCGTGGTTTCCGCGTTGCCCTTGTCGAGCAGGACGGTGTCGGCATCTTCCTTACCCAGCAGGACGGTGTCTGGATCGGCTGGCGTAGCGCCCGCGTCGATTGGCGTGCCGTCATTTTCGATCAGTTCGGTTTCGGCGTCGCCATTTTCGGCGTCCGGCAAGCGAACTGTGTCCGAACCTGGCTGCTGCGCAGGGGTATTAGGTGCCGCTTGGGCCGGAGCGTCCGGAACATATGCGTCCGGCAACTTCGTGTACGGCGTGTACATGCTGGTCTCCGGCGCGTAGAAGTCGCCGGGCATCGTGCGCTGCGGGAATACGGCCCCGGGGTAGCCGGTCGCGGTGAGACCGCCGTCGAAGCCGCCGAGTGAACTCGTGCCGGGTGGCGGCTGTGGGTTTCGCATATGCAGCATCCACCAACCGGCCAGCATCAGCGCCATGCTGATCATGCCGGAGCCGGCCAGTCCGACGCCGACCGGTCCGATGGTGCTGACCGCGATGGCCAGTGCCACGAGCAGAACGATGGTCTTGGTCTGCGACTGCGAGCTGTGCCCCTTGCCGAATAGCGACTCGGCCGCCGAGGACTGATCCCCCGCCTCGCTGAACAGCAGCCAGGCGAGCAGGTACAGCACAATGCCCGCTCCGCCGAAGATCGTCGACACCACGAGCGCGACCCGCACGAGCACTGGATCGATCCCGTATCGCTGCCCGAATCCGGCCGCGACGCCCGCGATCGGACCTTGCCGCGGCAACCGGACGGGCCGCGACTGCCACATCTGGTGAATCTGATCGCCGAAGCTCGTTTTCGTCATGGTTTCCATACTGGGCGTGACCAGCGCTTCGGCACATCGGGGGGAACCCTGAAACTATTGCTGATCCTTTAGGACCAATCGGTCTCTTGGTTACTTAGTCGCATGGCGGACGGTAGGGGAGTTGGGGCAGGTAGCGCTGCCAGAGTTCGGGAGTCATGAGGGTGGCAGTGGCATGACAGATGCGTGCGATCGCGTGCTGCTCGTCCAGATCCCACAGTCGACGCTCGCCACCGCTACTCGACGCGGACAGATAGTCGCCGTGTGGATGGAACTGGATGAACCAGACATTGGGGCCGGGTGGCGCGATGGAGCTGGACATAAGGCGGGGATGACGGCGATCGGTGAAGTCCCACAACCGCACCGAACCGTCATTTCCGCTGGTGGCCATGGTCTTGCCGTCGGGACTGAACGAGGTCGAGATGATCGCCAGATTATGTGCGGTGACCCGGTCACCGATCGGTTCGGGCGATGCCGGGTTGCTGATGTCCCAGACCTGGAAGGTTTCGTTCGCCACGGTGACGGCGGTGCGGCCGTCGGGGTGCATGATCACATCGAGCATCAGCGGCGAGTGCTCCGGCGGGGATGTACCCACCCGGACAGGGTGGTCCGGGTTCGAGATATCCCACAGGGCCAGCCTGGTTCGCAGGGCCATCGCCGGCGAACTCGGTTCGGACAGGGTCGATTCGATGATCGCGAGGGTGGGGCCGGTCGGATTGAATCCGATGGCTTGGACCTGCGCGGGTGCCACGGATGTCGGTGTCCCTAATAGCACTGGGCGGGAGCGATCCGTAATGTTCGCGAGTTGGAAGGTGTCTACCTCGGGAGCCAGAGTTTGCGCCGCCAGGGTCCAGTCGCGGTTGAAGCCCAGGCGCGACCATTGCGACGATGCCTGCCAGTCACCCGATATCCGAATGCGCTTCGGGTCGGAGATGTCGACAAGGACCATCGGGCCCGTCGGACCGTCCCGAGCTATCAGGGACCTCCCATCAGGGCTCAGGGCCCGGATCGATGATCCCGGTTTCGCCCTGAATTCCCCTATCCGGACCGGTTCCCGGGGATTACCGGTATCCCATATGGCGAATGTGCCGTCGCTGGAATCGCTCACCATTCGGGTGCCGGTGCCATCGAATATCGGACTCCTGCCCCAATCGGTGTGTCCAGTGAGAACCGCCGGAGCCAGGGACCACAGCCGCACGACGCCCTCCGTGCCGCCCACGGCCAATATCTTGCCGTCCGAGCTGAATGCCAGTCCCGTCGGTTCACCGGTACAGCGGGTGGGAATTCTCGCGTCGTTGAGGCAGCGAGCCGGAATCGCCGACAGCTGGGCGCCCAGCGGGGTCGGCTGCGCGGGGTCGGCGATATTCCATAGTTTCGCGCCGGTGGCACCACCGGTCGCCAATGTGTGGCCGTCCGGGCTGAAGGCGAGCAGGGGGACGGGCTGCTGAACCACGTTATCGACCAACGGATTTCCGAGCGGGCGCGGATGGGCGGGATTTTCGACGGCCCATAACTGGGTCACGCTGACGTAGGTGTGTCGTATGGTCAGGCGTGGACCGGCCAGGGCGAAGGTGGTGTTATCAGGACTGAACCGGATTGCTTCGACATCGTGGGTCACCTCGAATGGTGTTCCAGCGCGGGTGATTTCCCCCGCGTCCGGAACGGACCACAATTCGACCGTCGCGATACTGTGGTCCCAGTCGCTGGTCGCGACCGCCAGTAGTCCTCCATTGCCGCTGAACGCGAACGCGGACAGGTCCCGATTGTGCGGCGCGGGGACGAACCGACCCTGGATCGGTTCGTCCGGGTTGCCGACATCCCATAGGGTGATGCCTTTGTCGCGCGTGGACCCGACTGCCAGGGTCCGTCCGTTCGGGCTGAAGGACACCAGATAACCCGTATCGCTGGTGGTCGTCGGGGGTGATCCGAACAGCCGGGGATGCGCCGGATCACGGACATCCCACAGCTGCGGTCGCGCCGAAGTGCCGGTGGTGGCGAGCACCGTGCCAGCAGCGTTGAATGCCATGGACGCCGCCCCGGAAGGGGATTGGCGTAACGGCTCGCCGAGCGGGTGGGGATGTCGCGGATCGGCGACGTCCCAGAGGCGGATGGTGTTGTCGTTGCTCGCGGAAGCCAGCACCCGGCCGTCGGGTCGGTACGCGATGGTCCTGATCCCCTCGTCGTGGGCGACGAATGGTGTTGCGAGGGCGACGTTCTGGGTCGCGAGCAACCGCGCCCGCACTTCCGGATCGCCCGGCCTGAGTTGTCCGGCAACGAGATATAGCTGCGCGGACAGCGATGGATCGATTTGTTGTAGTCGATCGGCCTCTGCCAGTACGGATCCGAAGTTCTTGTCGTTGCGTTGCTGTTTGGTGAGCTCGACCTGCGCGTAGGCGAATGTGCCGAGTACGAGTAGGCCGACGCCGAGCATGGCGAGGACTACCCGGGTCACCGACGACCTTCTGCGGGTATGCGTTCGCGCGGCTCGGGAACGCTCGAGGAAGCTGCGGATCTGGCCGCCGACCATGGGCGGATCGACATGACCGAGAGCGGTCTCGAGCCGGGTGCCCCGATAAAGCAGTGAGGGATCCTGTCCGGTCGAATCCCATTCCGCGGCATCGGCTTCCAACCGCTGCCGGACCAGGTAGCCGACGCGGTCCTCATCGATCCAGGTATGCAGTCGCGGCCACGCGTCCAGCACGATCTCGTGGGTCAGATACACCGAGTCGGAGTCGAGGGTGATCAGGCGGGTGCGGGCCAGCAGCTCCAGTGCGGCCGTGGCGGATACCGGGTCGGTGGTGCGTTGCAGCAGGTTCGGACGGACAGCGATGCGCCGGGTATCGCGCGAATCATTGGCGACGGCAACGAGTCCGAGCAGCACATCCTTCGCGCAGGACTGCTGGGTGTCGGATAGTTCGCTCCATGCCTGTTCGGCGGTGGCGGCGATGGAGCCGATGACACCGCCCGCCTTGCGATATCCGGCGACGGTCAGTTTGCGGCCTTCGCGGTGCTGCCAGGTGGCGGCCATGACGTGCGAGAGCAGCGGGAGTGCACCCGGATCGTAGCTCTGGCGGTTCTCGTGATCGCCGACTCCGCAGAGTTCGGTGATCACCAGTTCTGCCAGGCCGGACTCCAGTTCGAGCCCGGCGTGGTTGGCCGGCCCGATGAGTGCCTGGGCCAGTTCGTCCAGCCGCATGGGGCCGAGCAGATAGCCGCGGTGTTCGAGAGCGTGCTGCAGGATCGGGTAGTCGAGGCACTGGGCATAGAAATCGGCGCGCAGGGCGATGACGACGGTGAGGGCATCGTCGGCTCGAGTCGCGCAGCGGTCCAAGACATTCAGGAAAGCTTCGCGCTCGCGTTCATCCGAGCAGGCGGTGAACAACTCCTCGAACTGGTCCACGATCAGCAGCCGACGTTGATCGGCGCTCCACTGGTCGAGAGCCGCGCACACCTCGTCGGCGGATGGCTTCGCTATCGCCTTGTCCGCGTGAAAAGCCTTGGCCAGTGCGAGCAGTGGCCTCGCCCCGGGTGTCATCGCGGTGGTCGACCAGTTGTCGGTGACCGCGGGTATGAGTCCCGCGGCCAACAGCGAGGACTTGCCCGCACCCGATGCGCCGATCAGCACGACGACTCCATCCGCGTCGGCGGCGGCGTCCTGGAGCAAATCGACGAGTTCGGCAGTGGATCGGGTTCTGCCGAAGAAGATGTCCCGGTGCTGCTCGCGATAGGAGGTGAGTCCCAGGTAGGGACAGGCCGCGTCGTCCTCGTCATTCGGTGTCCAGGTGATGGCGGCCTGCCAGAGCCGTTGCCACTCACGCACTTCCAGCAACTGCCGACTGGCCTGCGACTCGGCCTTCTTGGCCAGGTCGATCAGGGTGAGTACGACCGGAAGCATCGATTCGAAGCGAGCCGGAACATTGCGCCCCGCCTTCCAATCGCTGATCCGCTGCACCGAAGCACTCGGGGCGGCCCGCTTACCTTGCGCGGCCCGCATCCGCGTTTCAGCCGCCATAGCGACCCGTCGCAGCGTCGGATTGCCCGCGGCGGCATAGAGATCGGCGAATCGATGCGCGAAAATCGCACGCGGTGATCGGATTTCCCCCCGAGCCTCGGCGGTGGTGTCCTCGGTCACCACGTGCGCCCGATCTTTTTGGGCGACACAGACATAGGGACAACTTAGCCGGTTCGAGGTGCATGACCGGTCGAGCGGCCGTGCGATCGTCGATCACACGGCCGCTGTGGTGCTGCCGAATTACAGGAAGATCCGGTCTCCTGTCACCGCGTCGGCGGCGGTGACATCGGGTGTGTCGGCCGTGAGGGTCACATAGGACTGGATGGTGAGCCCTCCGCCGCAATTCTTGACCAGCAGGTGGTAGTCGTGACTGACCAGATAGCCGGTGCCGCCGAGAGCCAGGTCCTTGGTGCCCACTTCGATCGGCTTGATCTCGCCGGGACTGATCGACATGTCGAGGCTGACTCCGGCGTAGATCTTCGGGCCGATGCTGGCATCGAAGTTCGGTGACGTCGAATCGCCACTGCCGCTGACACCGATGCTGAACCCGGCGTCGAAGCCGATCCCGGCCTGGATATCGACCGTGAGATCGAGATCGACCGCACAGGCGACGAGGTAGCCCGCCTTCATGGTGCCCCTCGCATTAGCGGGGATGGTGCCGTAGAAGGTGTTGTCCAGGAACACCTCTCGGTTGGTCGGCATTCCGTTGAGCGGGGGGACGGGGCGAAACTGCTCGTCCATATGGCCCACGGTGAGCTCGAACCCCCCTGGGCCCGCGTAGTTCTTCTCATGCGGCGCCATCCCCTGGGCGGCGGCGAATGGCGCACCCGCCACGGCGATTCCGACCAAGGTGGCGGCGGTGAGCAGTACCGACTTGATGTTCATGATTCCTCCCCGAACCTGTGCTCGGCCCCCTGCGGCGCGAGTCCCGGTGTTCAGTGGGACGTTTCCGACCCGGAAGAAACGTATGGCGTGGGACTGTGAGCTGCCTAAGCCATTGATCGGTATTCGATCTGAAAAGCACTGGTAGACATGCCTTGCGGCAGTTATCCGGTCCGGCGGTGCCCGGGGCGGCGGCGGATCCGTCGGTTGTCCGCTGCTGACGTCGCAAGCTGTCTAGCTCGAGAGAAGAACGGCAGTTCAGCGTGGCTTTCTTGTCCGGACCGGACAGGAATCGGCGGCCTGTGCAAGATCACCACGTCTGAGAACGCCGTAGCGTTCTGCTGATATCGGTCCTACGGGAGAGACAAGTGTTACGCACCAGATTCGTCGTCAGCGCTTGCGTCGCTGCGGCATTGGCGGGTACCGCCTTCCCCAGCACTCCAGCATCCGCGGATTTGCTCCCCAATCTGACGGGCCCAGCGGTTCCCGCGATCGCCGATCTCAACGGCGACGGCTACACCGACGTCGTATTCAGTGATTTCGTGCTCGGATTCGGAGTGTCGGTTTTCTTGGGAAGGCCCGGCGGAGGCTTCCAGCCCGCCGTCCGCTACGCCACCGGCGGTCAGGCGGACTATGTCGCCATCGCGGACTTCGACCACGACGGCAAACTCGATATGGCCGTCACCAACTTCACCACGAGCGATGTCTCCATACTGATGGGCAACGGCGACGGCACCTTCGCCGAGGCCGTCGACTACGCGACGGACCTGGCCCCCGGGGCTGTGGTCGTCGGCGACTTCGACCACGACGGCAACCCTGATTTGGCCACCTCCAATCAGGCCCCGTCATGGTCGGTGCTCCGGGGCAAGGGCGATGGCACTTTCTTTTCGGCATACACCGTCTCCAGCAACCTGGGTGTCGGCTCCGGGTCCGCCGACATCGCAGACTTCGATGGGGATGGCAACCTCGACCTGCTACGCGGCAATTACGTCAACAGCACCATCCAGATCTACCGCGGTCGCGGTGACGGCACCTTCGCCGCCCCGACCACGTTCGGCGACGGTGCCCTGACCGCCTGGTACGGCATGGCGCGCGACATCAACGCCGACGGCAAGCCCGACATCCTCTTCTCCAACCTTGTCGCAGGCAGCGTATCCACGCTGTTCAACAATGGTGACGGCACCTTCGGCGCGCTCGCGGCATATCAAACCGGTGGTCTGCTCCCGCAGTGCTTCGACCTCGCCGACCTCAACGGCGACGGCATGCTCGACATGGTGGTTGCCAATGGCGGCACCTCCAGCCTCAGCGTGCTGCTCGGTACCGGCAACGGCACCTTCGGTCCGCCGCACACCTACCCCTCCGGCGGGCTCGTCCCCCTGTCCACCCCGATTCTCGCCGACTTCAACGGCGACGGAAAGATCGACACGGTCATCGGCAACACCGGCTCGGGGAACATCACCCTGCGCTACGGCAACGGCGACGGCACCTTCGGGCCCGCTATCGACTACTCCGCCTGATCGACCGCTACGGGGCCCTGTCACCGGCGAAGATCAGGGTGATTCCTGATGGTCGGTTGTCGGTGGGCCGTGCCAGTATCGAAGGCATGTACCCGTCCGTGCCCGCGTTCGATGCTGCTCGGGGGGCCGATCCACGGGGGTTCGGCGCCGCGCCCGGGTTCACGCCCGGTCCTGGCCGCTTCGGTGCCGCGCCGGCGCTCGCGCCCACACCGCCGTATCCGCGGATGGTGCGGCGTTCGGGTGGCCGGATCGTGGGGGGTGTGGCCGGCGGTGTCGCCGATCATCTCGGGCTCGATGTATTCAAGGTGCGGATGGCATTCGTATTGCTGTCCGCGCTCGCGGGGGCGGGGATCGTCGCCTACGGGATGCTGTGGATCTTCACTCCGGGCGGCCACGATGCGGTGAAGCCGACCGGTAAGGAGCGTCGGCAGGCGATCGGGTTGGCCCTGCTCGGACTCGGGCTCGCGGTCGGGGTGTCGTGGCTGTTCAGCGGTACCGCGGCGAAGGTGATCGTGCCGATCGTCGTGGTGGCGGTGGGTGCGGCGCTGGTGTGGCGCGAATATGACACCGACGGCCCGCGGTCGCTGCTCGGCCTGCCAGCGCGTCCCTCGGTGGTGACTTGGGCGCGCATCGTCGCCGGGATCACCATGATCGTGCTCGGACTCGGTGTGGTGGTGCTGGCGAGGATCGATCTGAGCTCGCTCGGCTCGGCGCTGATCGCGGTGGCGGTCACGCTGATCGGTGCCGGTCTGCTGACGGTGCCGCTGTGGCTGCGCATGATGCGCGCGCTGAATGCCGAGCGCGCGGCCCGCATTCGCAATGAGGAACGCGAGGAAATCGCGTCCCACCTGCATGATTCGGTGCTGCAGACCTTGGCGCTCATCCAGCGTCAAGCCGACGATCCGCAAGAGGTTGCCCGGCTGGCGCGCAGTCAGGAGCGGGAACTGCGCCGCTGGCTCTTCGAGGATTCCGGGCCGGCACAGTCGAGCCTGGCCGTGGCGCTGCGCACGATCGCGGGCGAGGTCGAGGATCAGCACGGAGTGAAGGTGACTCCGGTCACCGTCGGCGATGTGACGATGGACGGCGCCGACAGCGGATCCGGCCTGCCGAAGGAGCATTTCACCGCATTGCTCGGCGCGAGCCGGGAGGCGCTGGTGAATGCCGCCAAACATGCGGGCGTCCCGGAGATCGATCTGTTCGCCGAGGCGGAACCGCATCAGGTGAGCATCTTCGTGCGCGATCGCGGAGCCGGATTCGATATCGCGGCGGTGCCACAGGATCGGCGGGGTGTCGCGAAATCTATTCGGGCCAGGATCGAGCGGCGCGGCGGTCAAGTGGAGATACTGTCCACGCCCGGTCGGGGCACCGAGGTGCGGATCATTATGCCGCGAACCGATTCCGGTGATCAGGATCGGGCCGACGAGGCGTCGGTGGGGGACGAACAGTGTGATGAGGTGCGACAGTCGGTTCGCAATCGTCAATGATCGTGCCCGTCGTGCGACGGGCTCCGTGCTGACGGCGTTCGGCCGTGAGACGGGTTACATGATCTGCCGTGGGCCGATGATGTCGCATCGCCGGAACTCGGGACGCTGTCGAAGGCGTTCGGATCGGGCCGTTCGCGCGAGCGGTCCGGTTGGTGGGAAGCGCATTCGAGGCGTCGCATCGGTCGCTCCGATGACGCGGCACGGTTGGTGACTTTGGATGACGACAGATGCGGTGGCAGTTGTGGTACCGATGAAGTGCGGACGGCCTGCGGGCGGTCCGTGCGTCAGGGTGGGTCGCTCCACCGAGGGTGAGGAGAAGTAGGTGGCCGTGCGGGTCTTTCTCGTCGATGATCACGCCGTGTTCCGATCGGGCGTGCGGGCCGAATTGAGCCGGGAGACCGATATGGAGGTCGTCGGGGAGGCCGGGGGCGTGGCCGAGGCGGTCGCCGGAATCAATGCCGCGCGTCCGGATGTCGTACTGCTCGATGTGCACATGCCCGACGGTGGCGGGGTCGCGGTGCTGTCGGGCATCGATGACGGTCCGGTATGCCTGGCATTGAGCGTCTCCGACGCCGCCGAGGATGTGATCGCGGTGATCCGTGCGGGTGCGCGCGGCTATGTGACCAAGACGATTTCGGGATCCGAACTGGCCGATGGTATTCGACGGGTCGCCGGTGGCGATGCAGTGTTCAGCCCGCGGTTGGCCGGTTTCGTACTCGACTCGTTCACCGGCAAATCGCCGGTGCCGGAGCCGCCGCTGGATCCCGAACTGGATTCGCTCACCCCGCGCGAACTGGAGGTGCTGCGGCTGCTCGCCCGCGGCTACACCTATCGGGAAATCGCGGAGAAGCTCTTTATCTCGGTGAAAACCGTTGAGACACACGCCTCCAACGTGCTTCGCAAGACCCAGCAGTCCAACCGCAACGCGCTCACCCGTTGGGCCCACCGGCGCCGCATCGACTGACTTCGCGCATTCTGGCGCGCCGCGTACGTATTCGCTCGCCGCGCACGGTTTCGCCCGGCAAGTTGGTGCGCTGCGGACAAGTTCGTGCGTGCCGGGTCGGTTTGTGGGCGGCGGGCCGTTTGTGCGTGCCGGGCGAATTTGTGCGTGCGGGTCAGTTTGTGCACGACGGGCGGTTCGTGCGTGCCGGGCCGGTCTGCGGCGGGCCGGTTTGTGCGCGGCGAGCCCAGCTCGTCCGCTCGGTGCCAGAGTTGGTGCATGCACGCCACGCCATTTCGTTCGCGGCGCGGTGCAATTTGTGGCGTGGTGCCATTTCGTACGTAGTGCAAGGTTGCGTACTCGAAGCGTGCCTGCTGCGCAGTCATGCGGCAGCTGAAAGGCTGCGGCGCAGCGGATTACATCATCGCGATGATGATGGCGATGATAAGGACCAGGCCGATCAGCAGGCCGATGGCGATGGCGAGCGGGGCGTTGCTCGCTTCCTTCGACTTCGCCTTCGGGCGCTGGGGTGCCGCGGCCGCGGGGCCGGAGGTGTTGCTGCGGTGTGGGCGCGGCAGCGGAGTCGAGTGCGGACTGCGCAGGCCTGATGCCGAATTGCGGGCGGCCCATGCCGGAATGGTGCCGTCCTCGGTGCGCACCGGAGCGCCGAGGATATACGGTCCGGTGCCGGGACCGAATGCGGCGGTGAGGATTTCGTCGCGCGCCTCAGCCATGGTCGGCCTGCGCTGCGGGGCGGGTTCCATCATGTGCAGCAGCGCGTTGGTGAGCATGCCGCTGCGGCTGGGCGGGATGATCTGGGCCATGGCCGCGCGATAGACCACGGCATCGGTGTCGTCGTCCATACCGAACGGCGGTTGTCCTTCGATCGCGGTGTAGAGCGTGGCGCCGAGGGAGAACACATCGCTGGCCGTGGTCGGCTGCGCGCCGCGCGCCACCTCAGGGGGGAGATAGGCAGGGGTGCCGGTGATCACGCCGTCCGGTTCGTCGGGGTTTTCGGTCGCACCACGCGAGATGCCGAAGTCGCTGAGCTTGGCCATCCCGACGACGGGTCCGCGGTCGGCGACGAGAATATTGCCCGGTTTGATATCGCGGTGCACGATGCCCGCGGCGTGCGCGGCCGCCAACGCATCGGCGACCTGCGCCCCGATCTGCGCCACCTCGATCGGCGGCAGCGCGTTCACCAGCGCCAATGCCCTTGCGACACTGCGTGATGGCAGATGCTCCATCACCAGCCAAGGTTCGCCGGCCTCCAGCACCACGTCGTAGACGGCGATGGCGTGCTCATGCGAGAGCTTGGCCGCGACCCGGCCCTCGTGCATGATCTGGTTGCGGATCTCATTGGCCTGCGCCTCCGGGAGTCCGGCGGTGGAAAGCACCTGTTTGATCGCGACGTCCCGGTTGAGCAGGCGATCGTGTGCGAGCCATACCGCACCCATACCGCCGCCGCCCAGCTTCGACTGCAGACGGTAGCGGCCGGCAACCAGATAATCGGGGCCGACAATAGGACGAGCGCGTTCGGTCACGGGTGCAGGTTAGCGGAAAACGTGGCCAGCTGGCCTGATTCGCGCCGTGCCGGTTATTGCGTCAGCAGACGATCCGGGTGCATACCGTCCACCATGCCGATGAAGGGCGGATGAATGCTGTAGCCGAGCATGCGCCGGATTTCGGGTGATACCGCGCGCACCGTATCGCGATCGGTCGAGAGAGTAAAGGCCTCCTGGGTGCGCAACCACGGCTCGCAGTACTGCGCGGTGGCGGCCAATCGCGTGCTAGCCGAGCGGTTCGCGCCGCCGCCGTGCCAGAGGGTGCCGAGGAAGAATACGCACGATCCGGCGGGCATGACGCCGGGTACGCGCACATCGTCCTCCTGTGGCGTCCGACCGTCCGGCCAGCGATGACTGCCCGGGATGAGCATCGTCGCGCCGTTTTCGGCGGTGAATTCGTCGAGCGCCCAGATGGTGGCCGCCGACAATGCCTTTCGTGGTCGCGGCACGGGATAGAAGCCGTCGTCGGGATGCAGGAGCTGGGCGTTTTCGCCGGGGGCGATATTGATGATTTGCAACTGCGACAGCAGATATCCGGGCAGCAGAAGTCGATCCAAGAGGGCGAGCACGCGGGGATGGTCGACCAGCTGATCGACCATGCGCGTCTTGCCGAGCACGCTGTAGAGCCGCTGAGTCCGGTGGCCCTCGAACGCATTTCGCCCGTTCGGGCCGAGCAGGGGCAGGAGTTCTGCGCGCAGTGCCGCACACTGCGCCGAGTCGAGCAGGCCCTCGAGGATCACGTAGCCGTCGCGATCGAGCGCGGTGAGATCGGCGTCCATCTGCGCGGCGGGGACATCGCGTGCTTCGTGGATCGCGCGATGGGTTCGAGACAGGTTGCCCGCGAGGTCCTCGAGTCGTTCGACCTCCGGTTGTGTATAGCTCATTGTTCTTCCTTCCCTGCGCCGGTTGCCCCGGCCACGAATTCCCATACCTGATCGGCGACGACGGCACGGTCCGGGCGCGGACTGCGGGTGAGCGCCACCGCAACGGCCATATGCACACCACCGAGGACGGCCGCGACGAGCAATTCCGGATCGCGGTCCGCGGGCACCATGCCCTGGCGCTGGCCTTGCGCCATATTTCGGATGCCGACCTCGATCGCCTGCTGCAGCCGTTGCCGTTCCACGCCCGCCGCCTCGGCGTCACCGAATCGTCCGAGTGCGACGGGGGCGAGCGGATCGTCGTAGAGGAAGTTCACCCAGGCAACCACGCGCGCGTGTTCGCGTTCGCGCCAATCCTTTCCGGCGAATTCCGCATAGGTGACGTTTTCGCCGAGTCGGTCGTAGAAGTCGGTGATGACGGCGGTGAGCAGGCCGCTGCGCGAGCCGAAGTATCGGTAGGGCAGCCCGACGCTGACCCCGGCGCGGCGGGCGACGGCGGCAACCTCGAGTTCGCCGGTCTCGCTCAGCTCCGCGTGCGCCGCCTCCAGTAGCCGTCTGCGTGCTGTCGCGCCGCGTCCGGTCCATTCCTGGTCGGTCATGACTGCGCCTCGCTGGCGCTCGCCTCCGTTATGGCCGACATGTCGGTTGTGTCTCGCTCGTTCATGATCCGATCTTAAGTTGAGTTCAACTCAAAAACAACAGCAGCATTGCGAAGTGATCGAGGCCCACGCGCGTACTTGACGGAAGTCGGGGGTGGGTTTCTACTGAGCGAGTATCGAACGTATATTCGATAGCGATCGATAGCTGGATCGGTGCTGAACTCTTGTTCGTGGAGGTTCGGGCCGCGCCTTCGCCTCGGGTCCATCGTTGGAAGTAGGTGGTTGTGATGGGTTCGGATGAGGATTCAGGGGCGGGGAGACGGCGGGACAGGACGCCGCCGAGGGATAAACCGACACTGGATGAGCTGCGCCGACGGATGGCGGCGATCCCCGGGCGCGGGGAAGCGGCGGCCGAGCGGATTCCGCGCGCCGCCGAATTGCGCAGGGAAGCGCTCGCGGTGCCGCCCGCCCTTGCCGAGCTGTTGCCTGACGGCGGCCTGGTCAAGGGGTCGGTGGTGGCCTATTCGGGTGCGAGTTCGCTGCTGGCTGGCCTACTCGCCGCGGTGACCGAGGGCGGTGGGCATGCCGCGGTGGTCGGAATGCCGCGGCTCGGGCTGCTCGCCGCGGTCGAGATGGGGGCGCAGTTGCAGCGTCTCGCCGTCGTCGCCGATCCCGGGCCGGATCCGGTAGAGGTGGCCGCGGTGTTGCTCGACGGCCTCGATCTGGTGGTGCTCGGCCTCGCCGGCGCCGCCGTCGCTCCGTCCCGCACCCGCGTCATCGCCGCACGTGCGCGCAGCAAAGGGGCCACTCTGGTAGTTACCGACGGCCGCTGGCCCAATCCGTCCCTGCGCGTGGATACCCGCATCGCCGGGTACGGCGGACTCGGCGCGGGCCGGGGCCGCCTCCGCTCGCTCCGCCTGGAGGTCGCGGTCCGCGGCAAGGCCGGCCCACCCTGCCACGGCCGAATCGAACTGCGTTCCGGTTCGAGCAGAGTGGAATGGGTGGCACTGGAAACGGTCGCCGCGGCCGATGAAGCGACCGTCGAGGCGCACGGTGCGGCGTCATGAGTCGGTCCTCGGCGACTGCGCGTCATGAGTTCTGCTGCGCGAAGCGGCCTTCCCCGTCGATTCGGAGTTCGACGCGGCGGCGAGCCAAGGCGAGCGCAGTGCCGCCCGCGAGTGAGGTGACGTTCGGTGCGCTGGCGTGATTCGGACGCAGTGACACTCGCTGCCACAAGCAACGGTCGTTGGCGAACAACGGCCGACTGTCGCATCGGTCCCGGATTCGGACGGTGCGGCAGCACTGGGGCCGATGGTCCGTCACGGGGTGCCCAGTTGTTGTGCGGGGTGCCCGGAGGGGTGGGGTGGTGATCCGGCCGAGTCGGGTGGGTGGGGCGCGGGTGCTGGCCCTGTGGTGTCCGGACTGGTCGGCGGTGACGGCGGCGGTGGCGCGGGTGCCCGCTACGCGGCCGGTCGCGGTGCTGTTCGCCAATAAGGTGGTGGAGTGTTCGGCCATTGCCAGGGCCGAGGGGGTGCGGCGTGGGCTGACCAAGCGCGAGGCACAGGCGCGGTGTCCGAATGTGTATGTCGCGCAGGTGGATCCGGATCGCGATGCGCGATTGTTCGAGCCGGTGGTGGCGGCCATCGATGCGACGGTGCCGGGGGTGGAGGTGCTGCGTCCGGGGCTGTTGGTGCTCGGTGCGCGGGGTGCGGCACGGTTTTTCGGGTCCGAGGAGGCGGCGGCCGAACGGCTCCTCGACGCGGCCGCGGCGGTGGGGGTGGAGGCGCAGATCGGCATTGCCGACGAGTTGTCCACGGCGGTGATCGCGGCGCGTTTCACCGCGATCGTGCCGCCCGGCGGGGGTGCGCGTTTTCTGGCGCCGCTGCCGGTGCGCGAACTCGCACTGGAACCGAGTCTGTCCGCACCGGAGCGCACCGATCTGGTTGATCTGTTGCACCGCTTGGGATTACGGCGGATCGGTGATTTCGCCGCGCTGACCCCGAGCGAGGTCACCTCGCGCTTCGGCGCCGATGCCGTGCTGGCACATCGCTGCGCAAGGGCCGTGCCGGAGCGTCCGCCGTCCGCGCGTCGGCCGCCGAAGGATCTGACGGTGCAGTACCGCTGCGATCCGCCGATCGATCGGGTCGATTCCGCTGCCTTCGCGGGACGCATGCTCGCCGCCCAGTTGCACGAGGCGCTGTCCAAAGCCTCGATGGCCTGCACCCGGTTGTCGGTGTTCGCGGAAACCGAGGCGGGCGAACAACTGTCGCGCATCTGGCGGTGCGCCGAACCGCTGACCCCGGAGGGCACCGCAGATCGGGTGCGCTGGCAACTGGACGGCTGGCTCACCCGCCGCGACCGGCCGACCGCACCGATCACACTGCTGCGCCTGGAACCCGTCGAAGTCGTTGCGGCGAGCGCACTTCAGCTCGGTCTATGGGGCGGCGTCGGCGAGCAGGACGAGCGGGCCCGCCGCGCCCTGATCCGGGTGCAGGGTCTGCTCGGCGGCGAGGCGGTCCAGGTCGGCGTGCTCAGCGGCGGTCGTGGACCCGCCGAACGCATCACCATGGTCGCCCTCGGTGACGAGCCGATTCCGGCCGCCGACCCGGCCCTGCCGTGGCCCGGTCGCCTGCCCCGCCCCGCACCAGCGGTGATCCTGGTGAACCGGCCGGTGGTGTGTCTGGAGGCCGCCGACGGGACGCCCGTGCAGGTCACCGACCGCGGCCTTTTCACCACCGACCCAGCCCTGCTGCGCTGGGGCAGCAAGCAGTGGCCTCTTGCGGGCTGGGCTGGTCCATGGCCGGTGGACGAACATTGGTGGACCCCGGAATCCGCCACCCTCTGCGCCGGCATCGCCGCCCGCATTCAAGTGCAACTCGCCGGGGAACCAGCCGATGTCCGTGTGCTGCTGCTCATCTACAACGATCAGACCTGGCGCGCCGAGGGGCTTTACGACTGACTACGTGCGCGACCACACCAGCGCCAGCGTGAACGGATGTCCGCGCAGCTGCGCCCATTTCGGTTTGGCCGCGATCCACGCGTCATCCACCAGCGCCTCGACCATCTCGGTGAGCACCCAGCCCGCCGCCGATGCCGCAGACACCTGCTCGCTGATCAAATGCAGATGTGTGCTGATCGCGACCGGCTCACCGGACGCGGGTGTGTAGTGCGTCGGCATGCCGGTCACCATCATGAACTGCGGGTGATAGCTGACCGTGACACAAATGCCGCCGGGTGCGGCCAGCCGCCAGGCTTCGGCGTAGAAGGGCGTCAGATCGTCCAGGTGCTCGTCGATCAGCGAGGAGATCACCAAATCGTATGCGCCACTTGTCAATCCGGTGTCACGCACGTCCGCCTGGGCAAGGGTGGTGTGCACCCCGCGCTCCCGTGCGCGCGTCAGCATTCCGGCGCTCACGTCGACGCCATCGATATGGCGAATTCCCTTCTCCCGCAACCAAGCTCCGGTCCGCCCGGTCCCGCAGCCGAGATCCGCGGCGCGTTGTACCCCAACCCAATCCGGTTGCCGCAGCCGATTCAGCAAGGCGAGATCCATCTCGTCCATGACGGTCTGCTCATACGTCGGCGCCCATCCGTCGTATCCGGCGGCGACGTCGACGGTGTGATAGTTGCGGCGATCGAAGTCGGCGAAGGAGGGCATGGCCGCAGTATTGTCGCGACACCCCGGCATTTGCCAGCCAATTTCGGTACCCGAGAACGACTTCGTCGAGCCGCCGCATGTGGTTGTGGCGGCGGGGGATGTCTGGGGCTAGTGGGGCCGATGGGGAGTGATGCGTGTGACAAGTCGGGGTGGGCGCATGACAATACCGGTAACCTCGGAAATCGTGGATTTGGCGTTGACCAGGGCTGTGCTCGACGGCGTGCAGATCGCCTATCGGGACTCCGTGGTGGGCGATGGCGCGCCGGTGGTGCTGGTGCACGGTATGGGCGGGGACGGGCATACCTGGGATCGGTTCGCGCATACCTTGGTGCGGGCCGGGCGGCGGGTCATCATTCCCGATCTGCGCGGGCACGGCCGTAGCGCGCACACCGAGTCCTATCTCTTCGCCGAATTCGGCGCCGACGTGCTGAACCTGTGTGACCGGCTCGAGCTGGCTTCGGTGGATCTGGTCGGACATTCGCTGGGCGGTTTCGCGGTTTCCTGTGTCGCGCAGGAACGGCCCGAACTGGTGCGGCGACTGGTCATCGAGGAGTGTCCGATGCCGCTGCGTTCCGGCGATGAAGAGGTGAAGCTGACCCGTCGCTTCCCGACCATTCCCGAACTCTGGCATGCCACCACCAGCCTGATCCGGCATCCGCGCGCGGTGCTCGCCTTCGATCGCTCGATGACGCGGACCGCGCTCGAACAGTTCCGCAAGCCGCATCCGGAGTGGTGGGATCGGCTCGCCGATATCGCCGCGCCCACACTGGTGCTGCGCGGCGGCCCCGGCGGCATGGTCGATCCGGAGAAGCTGGCCATTCTGCGCGACACCATCCCGGAATGCGCGGTGACCGCTTTCACCTGCGGCCACAGCATCCACCGCGACCGTTACCGGAAATTCGAGGCGACCGTGCTGCCGTTCCTCGCGACGCTCCCACCCGCCGCTATCTAGAGTGAAGCGGTGTCCGCGCAAGACCGTCCGGTTCTGTTCTTCCCTGACGAGCAGTCGTTCCGCGACTGGCT
Organism: Nocardia sp. NPDC049737; assembly: GCF_040674755.1. NCBI lineage: Bacteria > Bacillati > Actinomycetota > Actinomycetes > Mycobacteriales > Nocardiaceae > Nocardia > Nocardia sp. NPDC049737. The sequence goes on from NZ_JBFANH010000011.1 coordinate 166,607, forward strand.
CCTGGCCAACCACGCCACGGTGGACGGGGTCTGGCTGCGCTTCACCAAAAAGGGCTCCGGACGCGCGTCGCTGAATCATGCCGGCGCGCTGCGGCAGGCACTGTGCTTCGGCTGGATCGATGGGCAGGCGCGCGGTGAGGATGCGGAGTTCTGGCAGGTCGGCTTCACTCCGCGGCGCAAGCGCAGCCCATGGTCGCTGCGCAATATCGGCCTGGTCGCCGAGCTGATCGAGCAGGGGCTGATGCACCCGGCCGGACAGGCCGAGATCGATCGGGCCAAGGCCGACGGCCGCTGGGACGTGGCGTTCGCCGACGGACAGACGTTGGATTGATGACCGGATTCGAAGGGATGCTGTGCTCGGCGGCGGCCGCGGTCGATGTGCCATTGCCCGGTACGGCGACTCGGGTGTCGGGGTGGTTGTGCGTCGAGCAGCCGGGGGCGTGGGGCCGGGATGTGATCGGTGACGAAGTGCTCGGCCAGGAGATCACTGCCGAGCTCGCCGCCCGTACCGTTGCCGCCAGGGTTCGTCCGACGCTGATCCGGCGACCGGGCCGCAATGAATTCGCCGGTGTTCGAACGGTTTTGATCGCCAGCTCGCGCCCGCAGGGTTTTTGGTGCGAACGTTTCGAGATCACCGACCTGAAGCAGCTGCTGGACCTGGACCTCGACCTGCTGAACGGCCCGCCGCCGGGAATCGGCGCACCCGTGCGTGATTCGCTGGTCCTGGTGTGCGCGCACGGAAAACGCGATCAGTGCTGTGCGCTGTTCGGCCGTCCGATCGCGGCGAATCTGGCCGCCGACTATCCGGACCGGGTCTGGGAGTGCTCGCACACCGGCGGCCATCGCTTCGCGCCTGCCATGGTGTTGTTGCCCTCCGGCCTGACCTACGGCCGTGTCGATACCGCGGCCGCCATCGCGGCGGTCGAAGCCGTGGAACGCGGTGCGGTTTCCTTGGCTGGATTGCGAGGTCGCAGTGGTCACCATCCGGTCGAGCAGGTCGCGGAAATCGCGGTGCGCGACCAAGTTTCGGCAAGACTCGATGATCTCACCGTCCGTCTCGAAACCGATTCCACCGCAACCGATTCCGCTCTGGCCGTGGTTACCCATCGCGACGGCCGCCGCTGGCAGGTGACAACTCGCACGGTCGAACTTCCACCGCGCCAGGCCAGTTGCGGTGCCGTACCGAAACCGGTCACCGCGGTCGTGGCCGATCGGATACAGCGCTTGATCACGGGCTGATCGTGGTCCAACGGCTGGATCGCGCTGGGGACGCCTGACCCGTCTGCCGGATGTGCCCGGCCCCGATTTGCGGTCGACGGTGCGCGACACCGTGCGCGTTCAATGTGGAGGGTGGTGCGCTGGCCGTTGCCTCGTGCTCGGCCGAGAACGCCGAACGGGACATGGTTGCGGCGGAATCCACCGCAACCATGTCCCGTTCGCGGCGACCTTTATCGCCCCCTGCGGGATGAAGGTCGCGGGCTTACCAGTGGGTGCCCGGCACCCAGCGGGCGGCGCGGCGCAGGGCGGTGCCGGTGACTCGGCGGGCCGTCGACTGATGACGCGGATCACGTTGCGGCACTGTGGATTCCGCTGGTTCCTCGGTATCCGCCTGCTCGCCCTTGGCGGCGGGGGAGTCGGGCAGCGCCCGGTAGTAGCGGTGCAGGATGCGGTCGCGCAGCTTCGGGGTGAGCAATGCGCCGTATTCGGCGAAGGTGCCGAGCGGGACATCGATGCGCTTGGGCCGCTCGCTCAGCGCGCGCACGATGGTGGCGGCCGCCCATTCGGGGGACTCCGACGGACCCTGATCGCCGCTCGGGGTGATCATCGGGGTGCGCACCAGCGGCATGTGGATGGTGGTGAAGCTGACGCCGTCGGCCATGGTTTCGACCGCCGCGACCTCGGCGAACTTATCCAGCGCCGCCTTGCTCGCGAGGTAGGCGGCGAAGCGCGGCGTGGCCACCTGCACGCCCGCGCTGCTGATGTTGACGATGTGGCCGAACTTGCGCTCGCGCATCTGCGGCAGCAGCGCCAGCGTCAATCGCACGGCGCCGAAGTAGTTGACCGCCATGGTGCGTTCGAAATCGTGCAGCCGGTCGGTGGAGCGGTGGATGGCGCGACGGATCGAGCGGCCCGCATTGTTCACCAACATGTCGACGTGGCCGTGCTCGTCCAGGATGGTTTTGACGGCGTGGTCGACGGAGTCGGAATCGGTTACGTCGCACTGATATCCGTAGGCGCTGCCGCCCTCGGCCCGGATCTCCTCGACCACGGCCGTGAGTTCGTCGGCGCGCCGGGCGAGCAGGAAGACGATGGCGCCCTTATCCGCGACGGCCAGCGCGGCGGCCCGGCCGATGCCGGAGGACGCGCCGGTGATGAGCACATGCCGCCCTGTCAGGTCGCGGTTGCGGCGATCGCGCCGTACCTGCCCGCGCAGGTCGGCCTCGTCAGCGGAAGCTCGGGTCATCGCTGCTCCTTTGCAGGTCGAGTTGGCATGAACTTACTCTGAAGTAAGTTTACCTGCCAAGTGTGCTCTGTTCGATGGCGACATTCGCGGGCCCTGTCGGTGGGTTACGCAAGCTACCGCCTCCGGCCCTTCGTCCACGCCGCTGTGTCACGTCGAGCGTTCGAATCCGACCACGCCGAGGTGTTCGAACCGTCCTCGAATCTATCGAACATATGTGCGATACTCTGCGCATGGCGGACGATCGGATGGCGGAAATCTTTGCCGCGGTGCGGCTCTCCGGCGGTGATCCGGAGGCGGCGCGGCGGATGCTGGCGGAACTGTGGGGCGAGCTCGGTGACGGTGGAGATCCGTTGCAGCGCTGTGTAATTGCGCACCATCTCGCCGATCTTCAGGACACGGCCGAAGATGCGCTGCGCTGGGACCAACGCGCGCTGGCCGCGGTCTTCGGCCCGGGTGTTCCGCTGGATGAGGGGCTACGCGGATTCCTGCCCTCGCTGTACCTCAATCTCGCCGACAGTCACCGCCGCGTCGGCGACTTCGATGTGGCCTACATGCAGCTGACCATCGCGCGCGGCCACCTCGATGTCCTCGCCAACGACGCCTATGGCGCCGTGATTCGCTCCAGCCTGGACAAGGTCGAGGCGGCACTGGGTGAGAAGTCGGTGGAACCGCTCCCGGCCGCCTGATTCGACGGGTGTCCACACCTCCTTCAAGATTCGAATGTATGTTCGACTATAGCGGAGGTGATATGTCATGGGTTGGAGCAACGGCCCGCCTACCTGGGCGGAGCTGGAGCGGGTGCTGTCCGGTCGCCCCGGGCCGACGAATCCGGACGCGATGTATCCGGGCGACGGCGGCGACAGTCCGGCGTGGTCGCGCAAGCGCGGGGATTACCGACCCGAACCGGTCGAACCGGGTAGTGCTGTTTCGAGCGACCTGCAAGCAGTCGCTAGCGGCGGCCCGGTGGTGCCGTATGCGGAGTTGCACACGCATTCGGCCTACAGCTTCCTCGATGGTGCGAGTCAGCCGGAGGAGTTGGTGGAGGAGGCGGTGCGGCTCGGGCTGGAAGCGATCGCGCTCACCGATCACGACGGCTTCTATGGAACCGTGCGCTTCTTCGAGGCGGCCAGGGAATTGGGTATGCCGACGGTCTACGGGGCCGAATTGTCGCTCGGCACCGCGCAAGACGCACCGCGACTGGGGAATTCGCTCGGCCATGTCGGCGCACCCGATTCGGCGCCGCGCACCGGTTCGCCGGACCCGGCTGGGCCGCATCTGCTGGTGCTCGCCCGCGGTCAGGAGGGCTATCGCCGACTCTCCAGCCAGATCGCGGCAGCGCATATGGCCGCGGGGGAGAAGGGCATCCTCCGCTACGACCTGGACGCGCTCACCGCGGCGGCGGACGGGCACTGGCACATTCTGACCGGATGCCGTAAAGGCCATGTGCGCCAAGCCCTCGAGCGCGATCTGCGGGCCGGAGACACCCGTCTCGGGCGAGCCGAGGCCGCCCTGCGCGACCTGACGGAGCGTTTCGGCGCCGACCGGGTGAGTGTGGAACTCACCCATCACGGCATTCCGGAGGACGACGAACGCAACGCCCACCTCATTGCCCTGGCCGATCGTCTCGGTCTGCCCGTGGTGGCCACCACCGGTGCGCATTTCGCCGCGCCCGCCCAGCGTCGCCGCGCCATGGCGCTCGCGGCGATCCGGGCGCGCCGGAGCCTGGACGATATCGCGGGCTGGTTGGCGCCGACCGGTGGCGCGCATCTGCGTTCCGGTGCGGAGATGGCGCAGTTGTTCGCCGCTTGTCCGCAGGCGGTGGCGAATGCGGTGACGCTCGCCCGTGAATGCGCCTTCGATCTGAAATTGATCGCGCCGAGCCTGCCGCCGTTCGACGTGCCCGACGGCCACGACGAGGCTTCCTGGCTGCGTGAGCTCACCCTCGAGGGCGCGGCTCGGCGTTACGGTCCGCCGTCGGAAAATCCCGAGGCGTATCGGCAGGTCGAGCACGAACTCGCGATCATCGACGAGATGAAGTTTCCCGGCTACTTCCTGGTGGTGCACGATATCGTCAGCTTCTGCAAGGAAAACGACATCCTCTGCCAGGGTCGGGGTTCGGCGGCGAATTCGGCCGTCTGCTACGCGATCGGCATCACCAATGTCGACCCGGTCGCCGCCGAGTTGCTGTTCGAACGCTTCCTCGCTCCGGAGCGCGACGGTCCGCCCGATATCGATATCGATATCGAATCCGATCGCCGGGAGGAAGCGATTCAGCACGTCTATGCCAAATATGGTCGCGAATACGCCGCTCAGGTGGCGAATGTGATCACCTATCGCGGTAAGTCCGCGGTCCGTGATGCCGCACGCGCACTTGGCTTTTCGCCCGGACAGCAGGATGCCTGGAGTAAACAGGTGAGCCGCTGGACCGGCGTGGCCGCCGAAACCGGCACGGATATTCCCGCGGAAGTACTGGAGCTGGCCGCCGAAATCGAGGGTCTGCCAAGGCATCTCGGTATTCATTCCGGCGGGATGGTGATCTGCGACCGGCCCATCGCCGATGTCTGCCCGGTCGAATGGGCGCGAATGCCCGGGCGCAGCGTACTGCAGTGGGACAAAGACGATTGCGCCGCGATAAATCTGGTGAAGTTCGACATGCTCGGTCTCGGCATGCTCTCCGCACTGCACTACATGATCGATATGGTGCGCGAGCACAAGGGCGAAACGGTCGAACTGCACAAACTCGACCTGAAGGAAACCGCTGTCTACGAGATGCTTTCGCGGGCCGATTCGGTGGGGGTTTTTCAGGTGGAGTCGCGGGCGCAGATGGCCACGCTGCCCCGGCTGAAGCCGCGGGAATTCTACGACCTGGTGGTAGAGGTGGCGCTGATTCGCCCCGGCCCGATCCAGGGTGGTTCGGTGCATCCCTATATCCGTCGCCGCAACGAGGACGAGGAAGTGACCTATGACCATGACGCGCTGAAGAATTCGCTGAAACGCACCCTCGGTGTGCCACTGTTCCAGGAACAGCTCATGCAGATGGCCATCGACGTGGCCGGTTTCACCGCCGCAGAGGCCGATCAGCTGCGCCGCGCCATGGGCTCCAAACGCTCACCGGAACGCATGGAACGCCTCGAGGAGAGGCTGTATCAGGGCATGCGCGATCTGCACGGCATTACCGGCGAAGTCGCCGATCGCATCTACGAGAAGCTGTACGCCTTCGCGAATTTCGGCTTCCCGGAGAGCCATTCGCAGAGTTTCGCCTCGATCGTGTACTACTCGGCCTGGTTCAAACTGCACTATCCGGCGGCCTTCTGTGCCGGATTGCTGCGCGCCCAGCCGATGGGTTTCTATTCCCCGCAGTCGCTGGTCGCCGACGCCCGCAGGCACGGCGTTCCGGTGCGCGGGCCCGATATCAATGCCAGCCGCGCCGATCCCACCCTCGAAAATCATGGTGACGAGGTGCGACTCGGGCTTGCGACCATCCGCCACATCGGCACCGACCTCGCCGAACGCATTGTCGCCGCCCGCTCGACCGGTCCGTACACCTCCTTCCTCGACCTGACCGGTCGTGTGGAACTTTCTGTCGCCCAAGCCGAATCCCTCGCCACCGCAGGCGCTTTGGGTTGTCTCGGCATTACCCGACGGGAAGCATTGTGGGCGGCGGGCGCCGCAGCGGGTGAACGCCCCGACCGCCTCCCCGGCACCGGTGCCGCCACTACCGCCCCCGCCCTACCCGGTATGAGCGAACTCGAACTTGCCGCCGCCGACGTTTGGGCCACCGGTATTTCTCCAGGCAGCTATCCCACCGAATTCCTACGCCCGCAATTGGATGCGCTGGGCGTCATCCCTGCCGCCGGCTTGCTCGACGTACCCGACGGCTCCCGCGTTCTGGTCGGCGGCGCCGTCACACATCGCCAACGCCCCGCCACCGCCGCCGGTGTCACCTTCCTCAATCTCGAGGACGAAACCGGCATGGTGAACATCGTCTGCTCAGTGGGCCTGTGGACCCGCTATCGCCGCCTGGCCCAGAGCGCCCCCGCCCTGCTTGTTCGCGGCCGCGTCCAGAATGCCGAGGGCGCGGTCAGCGTCGTCGCTGAATACCTGCAGCGCATGGACCTGCGCGTCGACTCGAGCTCTCGCGACTTCCGTTGAGAATCAGAACATTCCGTTCGCATTGGCGGCCTGCTCCGGAACCGGCTGAATGACATCCCAGTGTTCGACCAGCTTTCCGTCGTCGAGGCGGAAGATATCCATGATCGCCAGCCCGCGATCGCCGGGCTCGCGCACACCGTGCACGTGGGCGACAACATAATCACCCTCTGCCACAATGTGTTTCACTTCGACGCGGAGTTTCGGCGCGCCTTCCTTCAGGCCGGTGAGTCGGGCGAGTAGTCCGTCGAAACCATCGGCGATTTCCGGATTGTGCTGGATATAGCGCGCGCCGAAGAACTCGGCGGTGGCCTCGAAATCCTTGGCATTGAACGCGGCTTCGTAGAACGCGAGGATGGTCTGCTTATTCGATTCGAGCTTCGGGTCGACGGAAGTGCTGGTCATCAGCGTTTTCTCCTTGTCGGGCGACCTGCGAGCAGTCGCTAGCGGAAACAGTACAGCTGTAGCGCTACAACTGTAGCGCTACGCATGTCCGGCTACAATCCCCGCATGACCTCCGATCCGACGCCCCGACGCGGTCGCAATCCGCGCGGCCACGGTGGCCGACTGCGTGCGGAGATCGTCGACGCCGCGATCCGACTGCTGGATGAACTCGGTGATGATCAGGCCCTGTCCATGCGTGCGGTCGCACGCGAAATCGGCAGTGCCGCAACGTCGGTCTACCTGCATTTCGCCGATCGAGACGCGCTGGTGTCGGCCGCACTGGAGCGCTATCACGGCGATCTGGTGCGCGCGATCGATGACGCGGAGACCGGGGTCGATGATCCTGTCGACAAACTGCGCGCTCGCATCCGCGTCCTCGGCGACTGGGCCTATCGACACCCGGGCATGTACAAGGTGCTACACGAGAGCACCATCAATCAGCGTGTGGACATGCCGTTCAAGCGGGAGCTGACCGAACGTACCGCCGCCTCGATCCGGCGCTGTATGGATGCCGGTCTCGTGCCCGTCGACGACCCGGTCTCGGTCATGCTGGACCTGCGCGCAGCGGTGCACGGCGCGGTGTCGATGCGGCTCAACGAACCCGGCCAGACCTGGCCGCCGCTCGCCGAGCAGATCGAACGATTTCTCGTGAAACTGGTTGGCGTCGCTTCGGCATTCGGGAATGGTCCGCATCGGACTTCGTGACCGAATTCGCCGCAGCGGCTAACCTGCGTCCATGCGGAAGCTTGCTGTGCTGGTGATCGGCCTGCTGGGTTTGACGTTGCTGGTCGGCTGTGATGATGACAACGACGACCATGCCGGTCCGGGCCGGTCGAGCATGGCGACCGTCGCGCCGATGGCGCCGCCGCCGAGCCTGCGCGAGGGCGCCCCGGCGAAGGGGGATACCGGCGGAACCACGGTCCAGGCGCGCAAGGAGGTCATCACCGGCAGCGTCGACATCACCGCGGACGATCCGATCAAGGCGGGCGGTCAGGTCACCGATCAGGTGCGCGAGGTCGGCGGCCGGGTCGACAGCCGTACTGAGCAGCCGGGGACCGATGGCAACGATCCGCAGGCAACGCTCACCGTGCGGGTACCGGCGGATAAGACCGACAAGTTCATCGACGGCCTCGGCGGCGTCGGCCGGGTAACCCGGATGAGCACCAACCGCGACGACGTCACCATGCAGTGGGAGGACCTCGACGCCAGGATCAAGGCGCTGCAGGCCTCGGTCGACCGGTTGCGCACGCTCATCGCCGGGGCGACCAACACCGCGGATCTCATTGCCGCCGAACAGGCGCTGTCGAGCCGGCAGGGCGAGCTCGACAGCCTCACCGCGCAGAAGCGGCACCTCGACGATCAGGTCGCGCTGTCCACGCTCACCATCGACATCACCACCGAGGACAAGGATTCCGACGAGGGGCCGACCAATTTCTGGGACGGCATCGTCTCCGGTTGGCATTCGCTGGTGGATTGGCTGAAGGATGCGGTGGTGTTCACCGGCAAGGCGATTCCGTGGCTCGGGTTCGTCGTAGTGATTGCCGCGGTGGTGTGGGGTGTGGTGCGGATGGCGCGGAGTCGGAAGCGGAGTTCGTCGGAGACGGGAGAATCCGAGGAGGGCAAGGCCGTTCCGGTTGCGGTCGGTGCCTCGACCGGTGCGGACACGACAGCGGCTGAAGGTGCGGGTGCAGGATCGAGTGCGGGCGCTGAGACCGGTGCCGGTGCGGTGGCTGGGAGCGGTGCGGGCGCTGGGAGCGGTGCGGGCGCTGGGACCGATGCGGGCGCTGGGACTCGTGCGGGCGGTGGGACTCGTGCGGGCGCTGGGACCGGTGCTGGTGCTGAGACTGGTGCGGGCGCTGGAAAGACGGCGGGCGCTGGACAGAGTGCAGGCGCGGGAACTGGTGCTGGCTCTGGAACAGGCGCAGGCACTGAGACCGGGAAAGGCACTGGGGCGGCGAAAGGCACTGGGACGACAGGAGATACAGGTGCCGACGGTCGTAAGGGCGACGATCAAACCGAACAGCCGTAAGGGCCCACTCGTCGAAATCCTCGACGACGGCACCCTGCAGCTGTACGTCCGCGCCCCCGCCGTGGAAGGCAAGGCCAACAAGGCTGCCATCGAACTGCTCGCCGACCACTACGGCGTCCCCAAATCCGCCGTCCGCCTCATCGCGGGCGCCACCTCCCGCTTCAAACGGTTCGAGCTGGACCTCTGAGCTCCCGCACGGGAGGTTCATCACCGACCACGAGATCGCCATCGCCGAATTGGGTTGAGCGACACGGTCACACAGCGCCGGGAAATCCGAACTGGCGCCAAGCCTCGTAGACGGTGACGGCGGCGGCATTGGAGAGGTTCATCGAGCGGCGGCCGGGCAGCATCGGAATGCGCAGTCGATCGGTGATGTGCGGATCGTCGAGCACCTCTGCCGGCAATCCCGTCGGTTCGGTGCCGAACAGCAGCACATCGCCCTCGCGGTACGCCACATCGGTATACCGCGTGCTCGCCTGGGTCGTGAACGCGAACACCCGCTCGGGCCGTACCGCCTCCCATGCCGCCGCGAGATTCTTGTGCACCGTCACCGAGGCCAGATCGTGGTAGTCCAATCCGGCCCGCCGCAACTTCGCCTCCGAAAGGTCGAACCCCAATGGCTCGACCAGATGCAACTCACACCCGGTCCCCGCGACAAGTCGAATCGCATTGCCGGTATTTCCGGGAATCGCGGGCTCGTGAAACATCAAACGGAACACAACGCATCAGCTTGTCATGTTCGCGCTGGAGACTTGCATCCCGCCTGATCCACGGCGGCACGGCGGGCGGACATCATTCGACTGACGGTGCGGCGGGGGCGCCGAGCAGCAGTTGGACGATGGAATCGTCGCCGCGCCGTTCATCGCCCCGATGGCGGGTCGAATTCTGGAGCAGCATCTGAAGGGCGAGCCGCCGATGCGACTGGAGACGATTACGCCGAGTCGGGCGCGGCAGTTGTACAGCGCCTGTGGGCGGCGCACCGCAGCCGAGGTCGGCTAGCGGGCGGCGCGACGCGCCGCTTCGATGCGGTTGATATTGACCTCGATCCAGTCGCGCAGTGCCGCGATCGGGCCGCGCAAGCTGTGGCCGAGGTCGGTGAGATCGTAGTCCACGCGCGGCGGCACGGTGGGATGCACTGTGCGCGTGATGAATCCGTTGGTTTCCAGCTGCCGCAGGGTTTGCGTGAGCATTTTCTGTGAGATGCCCTCGATGCGGCGGTGTAGATCGGTATAGCGCATCGTGCCCTCGGCGAGTGCGTCCACGATCAGCACGGTCCATTTGCCCGCGACGTGGTCGAGTACCTGTCGGGTGGGGCATTTCGCCGAGTAGACATCGGCAGGCAGCCCGCTGGCCTCGATCACCGTACGCACCTTTCGGAGTGTAGCGCACCATTAAGTGCTGTCTTCCCATTAGTTCGTCACTCTCCGATAGTAAGAATCATGAACGCACAGATACTTTCGGTTCCCGACGCGATTCGCGCCCGACGCACCACTCGCCACTACCGTCCGGATCCAGTACCGCGCGAACTGCTCGACGAACTGCTGGATCTGGCCGTCGAGGCGCCCAGCGCATGGAATATGCAGGACCGGTCGATCGTGGTAATCACCAGTGCGGCCGGGCGTCGCGACCTGTCGATCGCCGCCTTCGGTCAGCCACAACCGCTGGAGGCCCCCGTCGTGCTGGTCTTCGTCGCCGAAACGGCGGCATGGCAGGCCGAAAATGCCGATATCGTCGAACTGGCCGGACGCAACGGCGCGTGGAATGCGGAGTTCACCGCAATGTTCAACTCGCGCAACGAATTCCACTCATTGCGGCAGCGCGGACTCACTCGCGAAAACGCCGTGAAGAATGCGATGATCGCCGCGACCTATGTCATGCTCGCCGCCACCAGCTTCGGTCTGTCCTCGGCTCCGATGAACGGCTGGGACCCGGACCTGGTCAAGAAGGCCATCGGCATCGATGACCGCCCCGACCTCGCCATCGCGGTCATGGTCGCGATCGGCTACGGCGACAGCGCTCCGCCGCATCCGGGTCGCCGTCCCCGCGAGCGCGCAGTCTTCACCGAGCGATACCCGTCGAGCTGACATCGCGCTACGGCGCCGGCGAAACGGCGGATCCGCAAGATCATGGGAGTCGCCATTCCGCCACGCTCGATCGGAAGCCGCCGCACCGAAAGTTGTTGCGCCTCAGCGGGCATCGCGGCCGAAGTGGTGACGCATAAGGTGTACCTCGGCCGATGGATGCCGCCTTGACTCGGGCAGTCGCCGCTGTGCAGACTGGGCCGACATCGCACCCGTCTCGGTTCGGCGGGCATTCCGGTTCATGGACGACATCGGGGGTAAGACCATGCGTATTCACCGTGCCGTACTGGCATTCGCGCTGCTCAGTGCGGTGTTCACCGGCGCAACGGCGTGCTCTGATGAGCCGACCGAGACCACTCGGGAAGCGGCGTCGACGACCACGGTGCCATCGGCACCGACCGTGCTCGGCCCGCTCGGCTTCGGCAAGCTACGGCTCGGGATGAGCCGAAGCGAGGCCGAGGCCACCAGCGAAATCGCGGCCTTCGATGACACCAACGATCCGCCCGGCTGCGGCCGCTATACCGCACGAGCCGGTTGGCAGGGTTTCACCAACAAGGGCGAAATAGTCGCGATCATGCCCGGCAAACTTCCCGTCCGTACGCCCGAGGGCATTGCGGTCGGCTCCACGGTCGACGAAGTGCGCGCCGCCTATCCCACGCTCGAGATCGGTTACAACTGGAGTTCGGCCGCGGTCCCCGATCAACCCGCGCGCTACGGGTTCCTCGGCATCTACCGGGATATGCCCGCCGATGCCAGGGTCACCCAGCTGATGCTCTACAACGACCGGGACACCTGCCACAACTGATATGTAGGCCTGTTCTGTCAAGTGGCAGGTGAAAGCGGTCCCGGTAACGTCGGTTGCCGGGACCGCTTTCGTGTGCGGTCGGGCGGGGTTTGTCTCGTGTCGTGTCGTGGGGTAATCGTCGCGGTATCAGCCGACGCCGAGGGTGTTGATCGTGGCGGCAATGAACACGATGGCAGTGCCGAGCAGGCTCAGCGCGGCGACGTCGAACGGCTTGCTGCGCACCGCGAGCAGTCCGACCCGAGCCGTCGGCAGGCAGAGCCGGAAGGTGGCCGCGAGCAGGGCCGCACCGCCGAAGAACAGCGCGCCGCGACGCCAGCGGTCCCAGGCCACGAAGACGACCGCAAGCAGGATGACCGCCGTCACGACCAGCATGGGCAGGTGGCAGCGCAGGAACTGCGCACCCGGGCTGGTCCGGTCGGACTGCCGTTCAGCGGCAGACGAGTCAACGTCGGTCACGCCCCGATTCTTGCAGACGGCATGCGGCCGCTCACACCAGTGCGACGCAGCCGCGCACCCGATTGCCGGGCCTCGAGGCAGGGCTACTGCTCCGCAACAGGTTTCGCGACACTCGATCAGGCATTGCCTCCGACTACTACCAGGCGTAGTTTCAGCGAGAAGAGATCCATCCGGCACAAGGGGGCACGGACAATGCGAGCGCTTTCCCGGATTCGGCACTACGTGCAAGCGATGCGGCAGGCGAAGCGGAACCGATCCGACCTGTTCGGCTGGCTCGCCCGCCGACCACAGCTCCTTTTCGGCACGCTCGGGTACGAAACAGCGCTGCTGTTCAGCAACAGACTGGATCCCAAGCTCAAGGAGCTGGCCGAACTGAAGACGGCCGGACTTGTGAACTGCGAGTTCTGCCTGGATATCGGCTCGGCACTGGCGCACTCGAGCGGACTCACCGAGCAACAACTGCGCGACCTGCCGCGCTATCGCACCAGCGACGTCTACAGCGACCTGGAAAAACTTGTCATCTCCTTCGCCGAGGCCATGACCGCCACACCGGCCGTCGAACTCGCGGATCTGCGCACTGAATTGCTGAACCACCTGTCCAAAGGGCAGTTCGCCGAACTAACGGCCACCATCGCCTGGGAAAACCAGCGTGCCCGCCATAACCAGGGGCTCGGCGTGCGCCCAACCGGGATGGCGGAGGGCATGGCGTGCGCCATCCCGGAGCTGGTCGCTAAAGAGCGTTGAAGTAGTGGCCTTGGCCGAGATCCTCGATGAGGCCGGGATGTGTCGGCTTCCAGGTGAGAAGTTCCCGGGTGCGCGCGCTCGAGGTCGGATTGTCCAGCGCGACAAAGGGACCGAGGTAACCGAAGTGCGCATCCGCACGCTCCTGCGGGATGCTGATCACCGGCAGATCCAGATGGCGACCGATTGCTTCGGCGATCTCACGGAAGGGCACGCCTTCGTCATCGACCGCATGTAACCGCGCCCCAGCAGGGGCCGTCTCCAGCGCCAATCGGTACAGGTGCGCGGCATCGAGGGTGTGTCCGGCGGGCCAGCGGTTGTTTCCGTCGCCGACGTAGGCGGCGAGGCCCTTTTCGCGGGCGGTGGCTATCAAGGTCGGCACGAAGCCGTGATGGTCGAGTGAGCTGTGCACGGTCGGTGGGAGCCGGATGACCGACGATCGGACACCGCGGTCCGCGAGCGCGACTACCGTTTTCTCGGCGTCGACCCGCGGTCCCGCATCGAGCGCGTCGGCTTCGGTTCCCACCCTGCCCAGCCCGGCGAACGCGAGCATGAGCGTGCCCGATGTGCTCACGAAGGGTTTGCCGCTGCCCGCGAGCGCATCGCCGATCGTCTCGATGGCACGCAGATCGGCCGCGATCGCTCCGGCGAAGTCGCCGGTCTGCATGGCGTCGTGTTTGAAGGCCAGGTGGATGACGCCGTCGGCTGCTGCGGCGGCTGCGCGCAGGTTGTCGAGATCGTCGAGATCTCCTCGGTGCACGTCGGCACCGGCTGCTGCCACCGTGGCGGCGGCTTCATTCGACCGGGCCAGGCCGACGACCTCATGTCCGGCGGCGAGAAGTTCGGGGATGACCGCAGAGCCGATATGTCCCGATGCTCCGGTAATGAAAATCCGCACGGAAGTACTCCAAGTCTCTTGATGTCCTCGCCAGCGCGAAGGCAGTGATGTCAGTGACTGACATCAACGTACACGTGATGACAGCCACTGTCATCAGATAGGATCTGCACATGAGTCGATGGGAGCCTGATGCGCGCGGTCGCCTCGAAAAATCGGCTCTGGAGCTGTACCGCGAGAACGGGTTCGAGAGCACGACCGTCGCGGAGATCACCAAGCGTGCGGGGCTCACCGAGCGAACGTTCTTCCGGCATTTCGCCGATAAGCGCGAAGTCCTGTTCGCGGGGGCGAGCGCGCTCCAAGCGGCCCTCGTGCGCGGGGTGCGCGACGCGCCCGCTGCCATGCCGCCGATCGAGGCGATCGCCACGGCGCTCACCGAGGTCGCCGATACGTTTTTCGAGCAGCGCCGCGAGTTCGCCTGGCAACGGCAAGCCGTTATTGCGGCCAATGCCGAACTTCAGGAGCGCGAGCTGATCAAGCTGGCAACACTGGCTGCCGCGCTGGCCGAGGCGCTACGCGAGCGCGGCGTAACCGATCCGGCCGCGAGTCTGGCCGCCGAAGCCGGGGTCGCCGTATTCAAGATCGCCTTCGAGAGCTGGGTCGAGGGCAGCGGCAAGCGCACTCTGTCGCAACACATTCGCGCGGCCTTGGATGAGTTGAAACTCGTGACCGGAGGACCACTGCCATCGACGCCATGACCGCAGCGCACGCCTACGAAGACCTACATCGCCCGATCGATCGGCTTACGCCGGACCAAGCGCAGGCGCTGCAGGCCGTCGCGTTGCAATTGGTTGTCACCCGACACCCTCGGCGAGACCCGATCACCGAGCCCAAGGGCCGAGCGGCGTCGGCACCTCTCGTTTGCGGGCATGATGCACGCCGAGCCCGATCTCGCGGGCAAGTCGGAAGAGTTGCTCCGCGAGGAGCGCGCTGAACAAGCCGAGTGATCGTCTGCGACACAGGTGGCCTGGTAGGCAGCGGACTTTCAGCTGGTGCGACCCACTCGTGCCAATCGCATTGTTTCGGTCAGCAATTTCGATACCGCCGCGGCTTCGGTGAGGAAGCCGTCGTGACCGTCGCGGGAGTGCACGATCTCCAGACCCTCGCAGCCCGGCAAGCCGTCGGCCAATTCCTGTTGAGTTCGCAACGGGTACAGGCGATCCGAGTCGACACCGCCGACCACGCACGGTACCGGGGTGGCGGCGAGGGCGGCCGCGATACCGCCGCGCCCGCGGCCGATATCGTGTCGGTTCATCGCCTCGGTCAGTAGCACGTAGGTGGCGGGATCGAAACGGCTGCAAAGCTTTTCGGCCTGGTGGTCCAGGTAGCTCTGCACCGCGTAGCGTCCGCCGTCGCGTGGATCCTCGTCGTCCTGCGCGTTGTTCTCGAAGCGGTGATCGAGTTCGCCCTCGGTGCGGTAGGTCAGGTGTGCGATGCGTCGGGCGATGCCCATGCCGGTCACCGGGGCGCGATCGGTGTCGTGGTAATCGCCGCCCTGCCAGTCGGGATCGGCCTTGATGGCGGCGATTTGCGTTGTCTGCGTACCGATCTGGTCGGCGGTGGCGCGTGCGCCGACGGCGAGTACCAGTGCGGAAACGACCCGCTCCGGCGCGCCGGCCATCCACTCCAGCACCCGCATACCGCCCATCGAACCGCCTACGACGGCGGCCAGGCGTTCGATGCCGAGCAGATCGAGCAGTGCCGCTTCCGCGGTCACCTGATCACGGATCGAGATCTCCGGAAACCTTGAACCCCAAGGCTTTCCGTCCGGCGCCAGCGTCGAGGGACCGGTGCTGCCCATGCAGCCGCCGAGCACGTTCGTCGCGATGACGCACCATTCGTCGGTATCCACCGGGGCGCCTGGCCCGACCATGCCGTCCCACCAGCCGGGCAGCGGATGGATATCGTCGGGTACCCCGACCACATGCGAATCGCCGGTCAGCGCGTGCTCGACGAGCACCACATTGTCCAATGCGGGAGAGAGCTCGCCCCAGCGCTGCACGGCCAGATGAACGTCCGGGATGACCGCGCCGCTTTCGAGACGCACATCCCCGATGGCAATGATGCCGAGGCTTCCGTCCGGCGGCGGCAGGGCCACCACGGACGAACGCGTGGTACTGGGATCTGTCACGGTCACGACTCCGCCTCGCCAGCGCTCGGCTCCGTCGCGACCGAGGGTGCTGCATCGACGGTTCGCTCGCTCACGTCCGCCTCGCCGACGTCCGGCTCCGTCGCGATCGCGGTATCGCCGATTCGTTCGCTCATGACGTCGTCCCCGTGAAACTGCGCGTCGCCGACGCTGGGTGAATCACGAGAGAACGCACGTCCCCGATGTTAACTACCCGGCTCAACCGGGCCGCGGTCCGGTAGATCGGCTGGGTGCGTGCGCCGGTGCTCTGCGCGCTCGCGACGAACCGATCGGCCGCGGACGCGATGGGGTCACTCATGTCGTGCTCCAAAGGGTTGTTCGCCGGCAGGTCTTATCGGAGTGCGGGTGACGGACAACAACTCATCGGAAAAACCTCCTGAAGTGCGCGCTTGCCCTCGACCATCGAGAGCCCGGTCATCACCCGGAGCACCCCACCGCTGCTGGAGGGTTGCCGTCCAGCAAGCCGGGGCTTCGCGCTGGCACTCATGACCTGACGGACATGGTAACCGGCGGGCGGTCGGCGACTGAAATCCCTTACCGGGTTTCCGCCGGTTCGGTCGCAGGCTGCCCGGTGCACACGCGTATGAACTCATCGAACGATGTGGTGAATCCGGTGCGGGCGTCCGCGGCGGCCGCAGCGGTGTCCTCCTCGTCGAGGATCGAGTTCTGGCATTCCATGCTGAGGTGGCCGATCAGCTGCCAGGCGCCGACGACCAGCCGCACCGGCAGCGCATCGGGCTGGGTGCCGAGTCGCTCGGCGATCACGTCGGCGATCGCGGCGTTCTTATCGTCGGCCAGTTCCATGCTCTGCGCACTGACCGTCGGACTGCTGCGCAGAATCCGCTGCATCTGCTGGAAGCGCCGGAACGACAGCGGTCCCTCGGTATTCACCGCGGCCTGGTCGACGACCAGCAGGAAGGCCTCGCGCAGCGATTGCAGCTCATTGCCGGTGACCGGGAGTCCGCGCAGGCACTCGGCGATCGCGAGTCCGAAGTCCTTGACCGGCCCGAGGATGATGGCCTCTTTGCTGTCGAAATACCGGTTGATCGTGCGCGGGGACACATCCGCGCGGTCCGCGATCTGTTCGACCGTCGTCGCGTCGAATCCCTGGGCGTCGCACAGGTCGAGCGCCACCTCGATGATGCGCAACCGGGTCTGCTGCTTCTTGCGCTCGCGCAACCCCAGACCGCCGGGCGCACTGGGCCCTGGGTTCGCTGGGGCGCGCACAGCGTCCTCGGCTGTGGCGCTCGCGCCGATCGGCGTCGATGACTCGAGCATGGCCTCATGTTAGCGCAATCGGGCCGGTTCGTGTCCTTAACGGCCAAATGTCGTAGTGCGACATTTTTCTCTTGACGACAAATGTCTGTCGATGACAGGATGGCTGCACGAACTTCGGACTAGGAGACCAAGGTGAGCGAGACTGCGACAGCGTTAGAAGTTCTGGAGAAACCAACGAGTTCGGCGCGCTGGTGGGCCCTGGGGGTGATCGCATTGGCCCAGCTCATGGTGGTTCTCGACGCCACCATCGTGACCATTTCGCTGCCCTTCGCCCAGCAGGATCTCGACATCAGCGACGGCAATCGGCAGTGGATGCTGACCGCCTACACGCTGATCTTCGGCGGCCTGTTGCTACTCGGCGGGCGGATGGCCGACTACCTGGGGCGGCGTCGGATCTTCATCGTCGGCCTGGTCGGCTTCGCCGGGGCATCCGCGGTGGCGGGTCTGGCGCAGAACGGCGCGGAGCTGTTCGCCGGACGAGCACTGCAGGGTGCGTTCGCGGCGCTGCTCGCGCCCGCGGCGCTGTCACTGCTCTCGGTGACCTTCACCGAGGCCAAGGAGCGCGCGACCGCGTTCGGCGTCTTCGCCGGTATTTCCGCGGGTGGTGCCGCACTCGGCCTGATCGCCGGAGGCGCGCTGACCGAATACGCCTCGTGGCGCTGGTGCCTGCTGGTGAACACCCCGATCGCCCTGCTCGCGCTGCTCGGTGCGCTGGCATTCGTGGTGAAGGATGTGCCGACTCCGCGCACCGGCGGCTATGACGTGCCCGGCGCGGTCACCGTGACGCTCGGCCTGATCGCCATCGTGTACGGATTCAGCCGCGCCGCCGAGGACGGCTGGCTGGCCGGCAGCACCCTCGGGCTGCTGGTCATCGGCGTCGCCCTGCTGATCGCCTTCGTCGCCATCGAGCGTCGCTCGTCGAATCCGCTGCTGCCGTTGCATATTCCGGGTGAGATCAACCGCGGTGGCGCCTTCCTGGCCGCGCTGCTGATCCCGATCGCGATGTTCGCGATGTTCCTGTTCCTGAGCTACTACTTCCAGATCACGCTCGGTTACTCGTCGCTGAAGGCCGGTTTCGCCTTCCTGCCGTTCCCGGCTGGCATCGCGATCTCGGCCGGTGTCACCAGCGCGCTGCTGCCGAAGCTGGGGCCGCGCCCGCTGATGGTGGCCGGCGCTGTGCTCGGCGTGCTCGGTCTGGTGTGGCTGGCGCAGCTGAGCTACGGCGACAGCTACGCGGCCAGCGTGCTGCCGGCGCAGGTGCTGATCGCGCTCGGTATGGGCCCGCTGTTCGTCGGGATGCAGACCGTCGCGCTGCATCAGGTCGAGCAGGAGGACTCCGGTGTGGCCAGCGCGCTGTTGAATGCGGCACAGCAGGTCGGCGGCGCGGTGGGCACCGCACTGCTCACCACCATCTCGGTGCAGACGGCCAAGACCTTCGCGCAGAACAATCCGACGGTCGACAACCTGATGGCCCGCGCGTCGATCCACAGCTACGACGTGGCGTTCTATGTCGGCGCCGGATTCTTCCTCGCGGCAATTCCGGTGATCGCGTTGATGATTCGGGACAAGCCGGAAAATCTGATCGAGGGATCCGAGGAAGACGTACAGATTCCGGTCGCGGTCTGATCCTGAAATAGCGATGTCCGGGTATCCGTGGGGATGCCCGGACATCGCTATTTCGGCAGGGTGTCGGCACCGCCGACCTACTTGTCGGTAACTATTTCGGGCGGCTTCACATAGGGGGCTGCCCGCGCGGTGAGGTCAATGGCAGCAGTACGCTTGTCTTGTTTGCACCACATGTCTCGCCGACAACGCGGGACATATACGTTGTCTGTTGGAACAGCTGGGGTCCGCTCACAAGCGTGTTCGCCTGGCCGTGCAATAAGGGCACCATCCTAGGAGGACACGAAGATCCATGTCCAAGATCAAGGTTGAAGGCACCGTCGTCGAACTGGACGGCGACGAGATGACCCGGATCATCTGGCAGTTCATCAAGGACAAGCTGATCCACCCGTATCTCGATCTGAACCTCGAGTATTACGACCTCGGCATCGAATATCGGGACAAGACAGACGACCAGGTCACGATCGACGCCGCGAATGCGATCAAAGAGCACGGTGTCGGCGTCAAGTGCGCCACGATCACCCCGGATGAGGCCAGGGTCGAGGAATTCGGCCTGAAGAAGATGTGGCGCTCGCCCAACGGCACCATCCGCAACATCCTCGGCGGAACAATCTTCCGCGCGCCGATCATCATCTCGAATGTGCCGCGTCTGGTCCCCGGCTGGACCAAGCCCATCATCATCGGCCGTCACGCGTTCGGCGATCAGTACCGCGCCACCGACTTCAAGGTGTTCCAGGGCGGCACCGTCACCCTCACCTTCACCCCCGACGACGGCAGCGAGCCGATCGTGCACGAGGTCGTGAAGATGCCCGAGGACGGCGGCGTCGTGATGGGTATGTACAACTTCAAGAAGTCCATCGAGGACTTCGCGCGGGCTTCGTTCAACTACGGCCTGCAGCAGAACTACCCGGTCTACATGTCGACCAAGAACACCATCCTCAAGGCCTACGACGGCATGTTCAAGGACACCTTCCAGGAGGTGTTCGAAGCCGAGTTCAAGACCCAGTTCGACGCGGCGGGCCTCACCTACGAGCACCGCCTGATCGACGATATGGTCGCCTCCTCCATGAAGTGGGAGGGCGGCTACGTCTGGGCGTGCAAGAACTACGACGGCGACGTGCAGTCCGACACCGTGGCCCAGGGCTTCGGCTCGCTCGGCCTGATGACCTCGGTGCTGCTCACCCCGGACGGCCGGACCTGTGAGGCCGAGGCCGCGCACGGCACCGTCACCCGGCACTACCGCCAGCACCAGCAGGGCAAGCCGACTTCGACCAACCCGATCGCGTCGATCTTCGCCTGGACCCGAGGCCTCGAGCACCGCGGCAAGCTGGACAACACCCCCGAGGTGATCGGCTTCGCGCAGACACTCGAGGATGTCGTCATCAAGACCGTCGAGGGCGGCCAGATGACCAAGGACCTGGCGCTGCTCGTCGGCGGCGATCAGGGCTATCTGACCACCGAGGAGTTCCTCGGTGCGCTCGACGCCAACCTGGCCCGCGCCCTGCGCTGACAGGTTGACCGAATACCCGGCGCTGGGTACGAAAGCCAGCGCCGGGCGCGACATACGGGCACCCGCACCACACCGGTGGTACGGGTGCCCGCACTGTTTCGCGACCCATGTGTGACTGTCGTACCCGTCGTCGGCGTTGCGCAGGTCCGGGCATCCATGCGAAGTGGTCGGATCGCGATAGCTGGAGCGGGAATCGACGCGCGTTTGCTCGGGCGGTGCCCGGAATGGGCGGTATGCGGGCGGCGCAGTCGATTTCCTGACGCTGACGTGGGGGAACTCACGCCTGCCCGGGAAGCAGAAGGTATCGCCGGGCGGTTACATGAATACGTGACCGGTACCGTTGCCACGCAGACCCCAGCACCCGCCGATGCCGAGCGCACGGACTGGCATATTCCGGCGATGCTGGCGCTGGCCCTCGGTGGATTCGGAATCGGCACAACCGAATTCGTCACCATGGGTTTGCTGCCCGATATCGCGAGTGCCATGCGCGTATCCGAGCCGACGGCAGGTCATGCGGTATCGGCCTATGCGCTCGGCGTTGTCGTCGGCGCTCCGCTGATCGCCGCACTGGCCGCGCGGGTGCCGCGCAAACGTCTGCTGGTCGCCCTGATGGTGGCGTTCACCATCGGAAATGCTGCGACGGTTATCGCGCCCACATTCGAAACTCTGGTCATCTCACGGTTCGTTTCGGGCCTGCCGCACGGCGCTTACTTCGGTGTCGCCTCGCTGGCCGCTGCCACGTTGGCGCCAGTGGGGCAGCGCGCCAAGGCGATTGCCGCGGTTATGCTGGGATTGAGCGCCGCCAACGTTGTCGGCGTTCCCGGCGCGACCTGGCTGGGCCAGCATCTCGGCTGGCGCGATGCCTTCGTGGTGGTCGCGGTGATCGGTGTCGCCACCGTCGCGGCCCTGATCCGATTCGTGCCGGAACTGCACGGTATCCGGATCACCAACCCGATGACCGAACTCGGCGCACTGCGTCGCCCGCAGGTGCTGCTGACCCTGCTGGTCGGCGCGATCGGCTTCGGCGGTATGTTCGCCGTCTACACCTATATCACCACCACGCTGACCGACGTGGCCGGTCTGCGGCTCGGTCTGGTGCCGTTCGTGCTCATGCTCTTCGGGCTCGGGATGGTCGCGGGAAATATCGTCGGCGGCATTCTGGCCGATCGCGGCGTCGACCGGGCGATCTACGCTTCGATGATCGCCATGGTCGTCATCCTGGCGGTATTCGTTGCCGCCGCGCACAATCCGTACACGGCCGCCATCGGCGCCTTCTTGATCGGCGCATCGGGTGCGGCGCTCGCGCCCGGTCTGCAGACCCGGCTGATGGATGTCGCCGCCGACGCCCAGACCCTCGCCGCGGCGCTCAATCACGCGGCCCTCAATATCGCCAACGCGGCGGGCGCGTGGCTGGGCGGGCTCGTCATCGCGGCAGATCTCGGCTACACCGCGCCCGCTGCCCTCGGCGCGGGTCTGGCCGTGCTCGGCGTTCTGCTGTTCACGGTGACCGTATGGACCGCTCGCCGCTCAGTGGCTTAGGTGCTGGGTTCCAGCGCGACGACCGGAATCACCCGATCCGTCTTGGTCTCGTATTCGGCGAAGCCCGGCATAACCTCCACCATGGCCGCGTAGAGCCGATCGCGTTCCGGGCCCTCGGTGATCGGGGTAGCCGTCGCCTCGACGGTCTCGGTGCCGATCTCCAGCGTGACCTTCGGATTCGCCCGCAGATTGTGATACCAGTCCGGGTTATCGGGTGCGCCAGCTTTGGACGCGATGATCACCAGACGGTCGCCGTCACGGATGTAGGCCGCGGGATTCGTGCGCGGCAGTCCGGTCTTCGCGCCGGTCGTAGTGAGCAGCAGCAGATCTTTGCCCTCGAACGGGCCGCCGACCTTGCCCGCATTCGCACGGAACTCCGCGATGATGTTCTGGTTCCAATCGTTGGCCATCTGCACTCCTCGGATCGAGAGATCGGGTCGAGGTAATCGTCGCCGATGGATGGTCCGCTCAGATCACCTTTTTGAAGAATCCGCGCAGGTCGGCGAGTAACAGGTCGGGGGTTTCGTGTGCGGCCCAGTGCCCGCCGCGGTCGTATTCGTGCCATTGCACGAGGTTGCGATGGTCGCGTTCGGCGAATTTGCGTGGCGGTTTGAAGTCGAAACCGAAGGAGGCCAGCCCGATCGGCACCCTGGTGGGCTTCGTCGCCTCGGTCGAGCGATGGTGTTCGAAGTAGAACCGGGCCGCGGGCGCCGAGGTATTGGTGAACCAGTAGATCGCCACATTGGTGAGCAATTCGTCGGTGCTCATCGCCTTCACCAGCGCTTGACCGCTCCAAGCGAGTTGGCCGACCGGTGAATCCGACAATGCGTGGCCGAGGGTCTGCGGTTGCGCTTGCTGGGTGGCGTTGTGGATGGCGTGCGCGCGGAATTTCTGCCCGAAGTACACCAGGATCAGCTCGTATTCGCTGAGTCCGTCCAGCTCGCCCGGCTCGCGCCTGGGAAAAGAATAGAGCTGGGTCACATGCACGCCGACGACTCGGTCCGGGGCGAGTCGGCCCAGCTCGGGTGCCACGATGGCGCCGCAGTCGTTGCCGTGCACACCGTAGAGGTCGTAGCCGAGGCGGTTCATCAGCTCGTCGAATGCCGCCGCCATGCGTGTCGGGCGCCAACCGGCGGTGTGGGTCGGTCCCGAGAAGGCGAAGCCGGGGTAGGACGGGATCACCACGTGGAAGGCGTCGCTCGGATCGCCGCCGTGTGCACGTGGATCGGTCAATTCGCCTACCAGGCCGAGGAATTCGGTGAACGAACTCGGCCAACCGTGCGCGAGTAGCAGCGGCATCGCGTCGGGCTCCGGCGAAGTGACGTGCACGAAATGAATAGTTTGCCCGTCGATTTCGGTCGTGTATTGCGGAAATGCATTGAGCCGCCGCTCTTGTGCGCGCCAGTCGAAACTGTCGCGCCAATATTCGTGCAGCGGGCGGACGAATGACAGCGGAACGCCGTACTCCCAGCCGGGCCGCACCGGCACGCCCGGGTACACCCGGCCCGCGATCTCCCGAGCGGGCAGTTCCGCGACGTACCGGGTGTGCGTCAGGCGGTATGCCAGGTCGTCCAGGTCGGCCTGCGGGATCGCGATTCGGAAGGGCTTGATCTCGGACACCGACTCAGCCTGCGAGAGTCGGACGGCCGGAACAACGCCGAATCCGACTGTCATTCGATTACTTTCGCTTATCGGCCGCCGCGCGCAATAGCCGGTCGACCAGCGTATCGACGTAATCGTCGGTGAGCGGGCCGGTGCCGAACAGGGTGCGGGTGTAGAGCGGGGCCAGGATGATGTCGACCACCTCCAGCACATCGGGTGTCTGTTCGCCGCGGGCGGTGGCTCGATCCAGCATGGCCTGGACCTGGTTCGCGCGTTCGCTGAGGAAGCGGTCGCGCGTCTGTTCGCCCGCCGTGCCGGTGTCGAGCAGCGCGAGAATCGTGCGCAGCAGCGCCAATCCGTCGGGTCCGCTGACATCGCGCGCTGCCTTGGCGGCGTAGGCGCGCAGATCGCCCTCGAGCGAACCGGTATTCGGTATCGCCGACTCGGTGCCGAGCCGATCGACGGTCACCTCCATGGCCAGCGCCTCGAGATTGCCCCAGCGCCGGTAGATGCTGGTATCGGCGACGCCGGCGCGCGCCGCGACATCGGCGACGGTGAAGTTGCCGTAGCCGCGTTCGGCGACCAGTTCGGTGACCGCCTGGTGTACCGCCGCGCGCACGCGGGCGCTGCGGCCTCCGGGACGGCGGGCGCGGGCTTGTTCATCCATGCCCCCATCTTAAAGCAGTCGAGACTTGCGTTTGTGTGTGGGCGGCCGCTATCGTGTGCTTAACGCCGCAACGAACTGCGTTTAGGAGCTGGCAATGGAACCGATCTTCTTTCCCGATAACCACTCGTTCTGGTACGAGACCCTGCGCATCTTCGGTCACATCGCTTATGGCGGAGCCGATTTCGGCGAAGTCGCGGTCACCGCCCAGCGGATCGTCCCCGACGATTACGACAGTTGGTACGACGAGTGGCTGGCTACCGCCGATCGGGTGGCGGGTGCGGCGCGCACGGCACATCGGGTGAGCCGCGTCCAACGGTGGTGATGCACAACGGATTCGACGGCACGGTCGAGGAAATGCACTTCTTCGGCGCGGTCGCGGCCGTCGAGCGCGGCTACCACGTGCTCAGCTTCGATGGTCCGGGCCAGCCGGGCACCAGGCACCACCAGGGTCTGGCCTTCCGTCCGGACTGGGAGAACGTGGTCGGGCCCGTGCTCGACTATGTCGCTGCCCGGCCCGAGGTGGATGCCGACCGGATCGCCCTGTTCGGGGTCAGCATGGGCGGTGTCCTCGCGCCGCGCGCCGCCGCCTTCGATCAGCGGGTGGCCGCCCTGATCGCCGTCGACGGCATCTGACCTGCCCGAAGACGCTGCTCGAATTCACCGTCGAAGAGGGTGCCGACGCCCACTGCCAGTCCGGCGCGCAGCGTTTCGCATTCGCTCGCATTTACGACTGGCTCGACGACACCTTCGACCGGGCGTAACCCTTCCCCAACTGCTCGAGACTTTCAGGAGATCAACATGATCAACCGCATCGACCGCGCCATCGATATGACCGGTGACATCGTCAAAGGCATTGCCACACAACAGATGAACGTATCCACGCCGTGTCGGGAATGGGATCTGCGCGAACTGCTCAATCACTTGGTGGGCGGCATGAATATCTTTGCCGCTCAACTACAGGGCCTGACCCCGGTTCGCGACCACCACGACGACTGGCTCGACACCGACCCGCAGGGCGCCTACGCCGAGGCGGCCGTGCTCGACCGCGCGGCCTGGCATCGCCCCGACGCACTCGAGCAGAAGGTGCGTCTCGGCTTCGGCGAGGTGCCCGGCCCGATGGCGGCGGTGATCCACCTGACCGAACTCGTCGTGCATGGTGTCGATCTGGCGGTCGCCACCGGACAGGACGACTTGGTCGACGAGCAGCTGTGTGCGGAGATGCTGGCGATCATGCATGAGATGGGCATCGAAAACTTCCGCGTACCAGGGATGTTCGGTCCGGAGGTTGAGGCGCCCTGCGATGCTCCCGCGCACCGTCGGCTGCTCGCCTACGTTGGCCGAGCCTGAGGCCCGTGGCCCGTGGCCCGTGGCCCGTGGCCCGTGGCCCGTGGCCCGTCGCATCGTTGCGGCGGGCCTTTGCCATGCCGTCTGCCTTCGTCGCGTCACCGACTGTCTTCGGCCGCGCCGCCATCAGCTCGGAGGCGTCCGACCGCGGCGTCAGTTCTGCTCCAGTGGCCCCAGCTCACGAACAACGCTCGCCAGCGCGCGAATCTGCTGGGTTTCACCGCCGCTGCGCCAGACCAGCGCCCACCGGACCAGGTGTGAATCGCTGATCGGCACGTAGCGAATACCAGGGCGGTTGTAGTAACGGGCGACATGGCTCATGCCCATGGTGAAGGCGCTGCGGGTGCTGGCGACCGTCAGGATGTCTTCCACCGTCGAGACGGTGCAAACGCGTTCGATGGGACGGCCCCGGGGTGTATAGAAGGGGCTGATGGCGTCCTCCCAGTAGTCGGGCATCGGCTTGCTCGGAGCGAGTACCCCGCGATCGCCGAAAACCTCCAGGGATAAATGCTTTTCGTCCGCAAGCTCGTGGTCGTCGCCCATCATCGCCACCATGGGTTCGGTGGAGATGATCGGCCCGACAGTCAGATCGGGTTCCTCGACCGGTAACCATGCGATGACCACGTCGGCCTCGCCACGTCGCAACGGGTCGAATTGTTCGATGAACTCGATATTGCGGATCTGTAGTTCCCACTGCGGGTGCCGAGTACGGAAAAGCTCCCAAAATGGCCGGTAGTCATACGAATTGAAGCCGATCATGGCGATGCGAAGAATCCGGGCCGCCCCCTGTGCGGTCGAGCGCGCGTTCTCGATGGCCTGCGTCAGCTCGTGGTATGCCGGGCGCAAGTCGCTGAGCAACTGCTTGCCCAGTGCGGTGAGCTGGATATTGCGCGGGTTGCCGCGGTCGACGAGACGTCCACCGATACGTCGTTCCTGATTCTTGATCGACTGGCTGATCCGAGCTTGGGAAAGATACATCCGTTCCGCGGTCCGCCCGAAGTGCAACTCCTCGGCCAGCGCCAGAAAGATTTCGATATCTCTCAGTTCCATCGTGGTGCTCCTGATTGGTTACGCCAGCCAATCAGACCATTTTTCGACAGAACGCGCTGCTAAGGTTAGCGTTCGAAGTCTGGCGATGAACATACAGATCTGTATGTAAGTGTAGAATCGCCGGAATGACCAGGTCCGAAGCGCCCAAGCGCCGCACGCAGGAGCAGCGCAGTAGTGAGATGCGCACGCGGTTGCTCGATGCCACCATCGACTGCCTGGTCGAATACGGGTATGCGGGGACGACGACGCCGCGGGTCGCCGAGCTGGCCGGGGTCACCCGTGGGGCCCAGGTGCACCATTTCGGGTCCAAGACCGATCTGGTGGTCGCGGCGATCAGTCATCTGGCGCAGTTGCGTGCGGAGACCGCGATGCGGGAGATGTCCAAGGTTCAGGGCGGCGGCGATCCGGTCGGGGCGGCCTTGGACTTCCTCTGGGAGCTACATCAGGGGCCACTGTTCATCGCCACCGCTGAGCTGTGGGTGGCGGGTCGGACTGATCCGGTTCTCGCCTCGGCCATGGAGAAGGTCGAGCCGTTCGTCAATAATGCCGTGCTGATGGCGGTCGCTCGATTCGTCCCGGATGAGATGCGGCGCAAGGAAGCTCGCGATTTCGTCTACACCGCAATGGATGCGCTGCGCGGAATTTTGGTCTCCAACTTTATCGATCCGGATTCGGAACGGGCACACCGGCGTTGGCGGCGGGCGTCGGTGCATCTGCGAGAGATCGCGAGCGCCGCACTGGCCGCGCGTCCGATGCTGGGTGCCGCCGAATAGCTAACGGCCATCGGGCTTTTCGACCCGGCTGCCTGCCGGCATCTCAGTGTTGGCGGCAATACGTGCGCCCCTGCTTGTTGGTTGAGAGCCTCAGTGATGTACCTGGTTCCGGCCCTCCGGGTCCGGGCGCCGCCGAGGCGATCATGTCCGGCCGCTCGAACTCCATTTCGTGCGTGATCGCACCGAAGGGTGCGCGCATAGGGGCGGGCGAGCGGCATCCGGCGTTGATCATCTGCTTGGTTCCGGCGTCCGAATGTCCGGCGAGCTGCTGGCTGCGGCGTCCGCCCGTCACCTATGGCGTAGATCGCCGAGCGCGTCAACTATCTGCGCTTCATGCCCCAGCACGCCGGAAGGCTTGCCGTTGCCCTTGGTGGATGGCGCGATGCGCGCTACCCGCGGCATGGCGCTCCCGATCGCCCTGAGCTGGTAGTTCTCGTATTTCGCGGCATGGAATTCCTTGTACCCTTGCAGATTTACATACAGCTCTGTATGTTTGTTTCTGTTCGATCCGGCGCTATCGATCACTGTGGGCTGTCGTCTACGGCGCATGGTCACCCCGGGTCAGGTACTACGTGAGGAGTTCGATGGCGAACAAGGTCTACGTCGTTGGCGTCGGCATGACGAAGTTCGAAAAGCCGGGCCGCCGTAAGAACGAGGACGGCAGCGCGTGGGACTACCCGGATATGGCGCGGGAATCGGGGACCAAGGCGCTCGCCGATGCCGGGATCGACTATCGCGAAGTCGAGCAGGCTTACGTCGGTTATGTCTACGGCGAATCCACCTCCGGGCAGCGCGCGGTCTACGAACTGGGGATGACCGGCATTCCGGTGGTCAACGTCAATAACAACTGCTCGACCGGATCCACGGCACTTTATCTTGCGGCACAGGCGATTCGGGGCGGTCTGGCCGATTGCACGCTGGCATTGGGTTTCGAGAAGATGCAGCCGGGCTCGCTCGGTTCAACCTGGGACGATCGCGAACAGCCGATGGCCAAGCACGTCATGGCGCTCGCGGAGATCTCCGAGGTGCTTTTCCCGGTGGCGCCGTGGATGTTCGGCGCGGCCGGGCGCGAGCATATGAAGCAATACGGCACCACCGCGGAGCATTTCGCGAAGATCGGCTACAAGAATCACAAGCATTCGGTGAACAACCCGTATTCGCAGTTCCAGGACGCGTATTCGCTCGATGACATCCTGGCCTCGCGGATGATCTACGACCCGCTCACCAAGCTGCAATGTTCGCCGACCTCGGATGGTTCGGGTGCGGTCGTGCTGGCCAGCGAGGAATTCGTGAATTCGCACGACCTCGCGGCGCAGGCGGTGGAGATCGTCGGCCAGGCGATGACCACCGACTTCGCCTCCACCTTCGACAACACCGCTAAGAACCTCATCGGCTACGACATGAATGTCCAAGCCGCGCAACAGGTGTACCAGCAGGCCTGCCTCGGTCCGGAGGACTTTCAGGTCATCGAGCTGCACGACTGCTTCTCCGCCAACGAACTGCTGCTCTATGAGGCCCTCGGGCTCTGTGGCGAAGGCGAGGCCGGAAAGCTCATCGACGACAACCAGACCACCTACGGCGGCAAGTGGGTGGTGAACCCCTCCGGCGGACTGATCTCCAAGGGGCATCCCTTGGGTGCAACAGGTTTGGCGCAATGCTCCGAACTCACCTGGCAGCTGCGCGGGACCGCGGACAAGCGCCAGGTCGACAACGTCACCGCCGCGTTGCAGCACAATATCGGCCTCGGCGGCGCCGCTGTCGTCACGGCCTACCAGCGGGCCGATCGCTGACCGCTCTGCTTCGCGAAAGCCTCGATGCAGCAACGATATTCATTCGACAAGGAGTAACTCATGGGCCATATCGAAGCCACCAAGGACGTCAACGCCACCCCCGACGCGCTCTGGGCGGTCGTCTCCGATCCGCAGACCTGGGACAAGTGGTTCACCATCCACGAGCGCTTCATGGAGGAGCCGCCCGCCACCTTGGCCGAGGGGGCCAAGCTGGTCGCGAAGATCGTCATGCTCGGCATGGCGAACAAGCTGGAATGGACCGTTGTCGCGGTCGAGCAGCCGAACAAGCTCACCCTCGGCGGCACCGGAATGGCCGGGGTGAAGACCGAATTCACCTTCGATATCCAGCCCAAGGGCGATGGCGGCAGCACCGTCCTGGTCTCGGGGGACTTCGAGGGCGCGCTGATCAAGGGCGCACTCGGGAAGGCGGTCGAGAAGGACGGTCTCAAGCAGCTGGACCGGTCGCTCGAACAGCTCGACGCTCTTGCCTCGGCCTGAGAAGGAGCCGGCGATGAAAACGGAGGCCACTGTGGCCCGGCCAGTGGAATTCGACGACAGCGGGCTCGAAACCTGG
Organism: Nocardia sp. NPDC049737; assembly: GCF_040674755.1. Classification (NCBI taxonomy): domain Bacteria; kingdom Bacillati; phylum Actinomycetota; class Actinomycetes; order Mycobacteriales; family Nocardiaceae; genus Nocardia; species Nocardia sp. NPDC049737. The sequence continues at coordinate 196,570 of NZ_JBFANH010000011.1, forward strand.
TGTGACGATGAACATTTCGAGGTCACGAAGGAACGGATCGCCGAATACGCCGCCGCAACCAATGATCCGATCGAGGCGCATCTGGCGGGCAAGGTGGCCTCGCCGATCTTCGGCATCGTCCCGGTGTTCGAGGCCATGATGATGCCGGTGATCGATGTCGCGCCGATGGACATCTTCGGCCGAGTCATGCACGGGGAGCAGGATTTCCACTTCTACCGCGCGATCCTGCCGGGGGACCGGCTGGTCTCGCGGGCGAAGGCGATCGGCTACGCCAGCCGTTCGAATGGCAGCACCATCACCATTCTCATCGAATGCCGCACCGAGGCAGGGGAATTGGTGAACGAGCAGTACCTGACGGCCTTCTTCCGCAATATCGAGGCGGGCAAGACGGTCGGTGTCGCCGCACCGGCGCACAAATTCGACGAGAACCTGCGGGCACATGATCCGGTCGCGGTGGTGCCGCAGCATGTCGATCTCGATCAGACCTACCGCTATTCGCCCGCTTCCGGTGATCCGGTGCCGCTGCATCTGGATGAGCAGGTCGCGAAGGATGCGGGTCTGCCCGGGATCATCGCGCACGGACTGTGCACCATGGCCTTCGCATCGTGGGCCGTGCTGACCGAGGCCGCGGGCTCGGATGTCCACCGGCTGAAGCGATTTGCCGTTCGATTCGCCAAGATGGTCTTCCCCGGTGACGACCTGGAGACCCGGATCTGGAAGGTCGGCTCGGCCGACGGCGTCACCATCTACGCCTTCGAAACGGTCCGTGGCGGGGACGTCGTACTGAGCGACGGCCTCGCGGAGATCGCCGATTAGCCACATGTCCCCGGCGAGAGCCGCGACATTCATTTCGCCACGGGATACCGGGGCAGAGGACAGGAGTCGACGCACATGGGTGCACTGGAAGGAAAAGTCGCCGTTATTACAGGCGCGGGCCGTGGTATCGGCCGCGAGCACGCCCTGCTGTTCGCTCGCGAGGGCGCCAATATCGTGGTCAATGACCTGGGCGGCAGCAACTCCGGCGAGGGTACCGATGTCGGTCCCGCGCAGGAGGTCGCCGATGAGATCGTCGCGGCCGGCGGCAAGGCCGTCGCGAACACCGAGAACATCGCGACCTGGGACGGCGCGAAGAAGCTCGTCGATCAGGCGGTTTCGGAGTTCGGCGGCCTGGATATCGTGATCAACAACGCGGGCATTCTGCGCGACGCCTTCATCGCGGGCATGGACGAGGCACAGTGGGACGCGGTCGTTGCCGTACACCTGAAAGGCCACGCGGCCGTGCTGCATCACGCCGCGGCGTTCTGGAAGGACCAGAGCAAGGCTGGCAACCAGCCAAATGCGGCGGTCGTCAACACCGCATCGGCATCAGGTATCACGGTGCCGAATGCCGGTCAGAGCAACTACGGCGCCGCCAAGGCGGGGATCGCGGCGCTGACCCTGGTCGCGGCCGAGGAACTGGCGCGCTACGGCGTGCGGGTCAATGCCATCGCGCCGATCGCGCGTACCCGCCTCACCCTGGCCACTCCAGGCATGGGCGCGATGATGGCCGCCGAGGCCGAGGCGGCCGAGGAAGAGGGCGGTTTCGACGCCTTCAGTCCGGCCAATATCTCCCCGTTGGTCGCATACTTGGCTTCCGATAAGTGTGCGATCACCGGCAAGGTGTTCGCGGTACAGGGCGGTGCCATTTCCGAACTCGCCGGTTGGCACGACGTGAAGACGATCGAGGCCGAGGGCCCCTGGCTCATCGACGACATCGCCGCTCGGCTGCCCTGAGCTGACGCACCCCGTCGGCTTCGCCGACTGCCACCCCCTGGTTAGGAGAGCAACGATGTTCGAATGGTCCGAAACCGATGTGATGATCCGCGACGCTGTGCGGACCTTCATCGACAAGGAGATACGTCCGCACCTCGACGCGCTCGACAGCGGTGAGATGACGCCGTACCCGATCATCCGGAAGCTGTTCAGCGAGTTCGGAATCGACGCCATGGGTGGTGAGGCGATCGAGAAGTTGCTCGCCAAGCAGAAGGCTCGTGCGGCGGCCATCGCGGCCGGGGAGCCGAAGCCGGAGAAGAAGGAAAAGGTTTCCGGCGGTGGCCCGTTCAGCGGCCAGGAGTCGCTGATGGCCGTGCTGATCGCCGAATTGTCGGGCGTCTGCATGGGTTTGGTGACCGCGATGGGCGTGTCCATCGGCCTCGGTGCGACCACCATCATGTCGCGGGGCACCCTGGCCCAGAAGGAGCGCTGGCTCGCCGACATCGTGACCATGAAAAAGGTTGCGGCATGGGCGATTACCGAGCCGGACTCGGGTTCGGATGCGTTCGGCGGCATGAAGACCTACGTCAGGCGCGACGGCGAGGACTACATCCTCAACGGTCAGAAGACCTTCATCACGAATGGTCCGTTCGCCGATGTGATGATCGTCTACGCGAAGCTCGACGAGGGCGATGGCGGCGACAAGCGCGAGCGTAAGGTGCTCACCTTCGTGCTCGACAAGGGTATGGACGGCCTCACCCAGGGCAAGCCGTTCAAGAAGATGGGCCTGCACGCTTCGCCGACCGGTGAACTGTTCTTCGACAATGTGCGCTTGGGTCGTGACCGGCTGCTCGGTGAGACCGAGGAGCACAAGGGCGGCGACGGCCGGGAGAGTGCCCGCTCCAGCTTTACCGCCGAACGCATCGGTGTCGGTTTCATGGCGCTGGGCATCATCAACGAATGTCACCGGCTGTGCCTGGACTACGCCAAGAGCCGCAAGCTGTGGGGCCAGGAGATCGGCCGCTTCCAGCTGGTGCAGCTCAAGCTGGCCAAGATGGAGATCGCCCGAATCAATGTGCAGAACATGGTCTTCAACACCCTCGAGCGCGGCAAGGCCGGTAAACCGCCGAACCTCGCCGAGGCCTCGGCCATGAAGCTCTACGCGTCCGAGGCCGCCACCGAGGTAGCCATGGACGCGGTCCAACTCTTCGGCGGTAACGGTTACATGACCGAATATCGAGTGGAACAACTCGCCCGTGATGCGAAGTCCCTGATGATCTACGCGGGCAGCAATGAAATCCAGGTCACCCACATAGCCAAGGGTCTGCTCGCCCAGTAGCGCGAACTTTGCCGTCGGCACAGCACATGCCGAACGGCACGTGTTCAGACCGCGCGCAAGTGTGTGCGGCTGGCGTAGATATGTTCGGCTATCAGGGTCGCGATGCGGTCCGGAGCTTCTAGCATGGGGACGTGCCCGACACCGTTGACCAGGATGCGGTCGGCGGAGTCGGGCAGTTCCTGCAGGAAGCGGCGGGCGTATACGCGGTTGGGGATGATTCGGTCGTATTCGGCCATCAGCAGGCGCACCGGGGTCGGAAGGTTGGACAGGTCTTCCAGGGCGGGAGCGCGCACGGTGCCGAGGATCAACGGGATCATGACGTCGCAATGCAGAGCGGCGGTGATCACGGCTGCGATATCGCGGCGCGAGACGGCGGCGGCGTTCTTGCTGAGCAGCAGAAGTGCGAAGCGTTGCGCGATCGGATTGTTGATCGCGAGCCCGCCGAGCCGCTTACCCACCTGGACGATCGGCACCAGCGACAGGAACTTCGCCCCGACGCGGAACTGGATGAGCGAGGGCGACTGCCAGCCGCCCGCCGGTGCGATCGCGGTCAGGGTGCGGGCCCGGCCGCGTCGGGCCAGTTCGAAGCCGACCCAGGCGCCGAGCGAATTGCCCGCGATATGGCAGGTACGCCAACCGAGTTCGTCGAGTTGATCCTCGATCCGGTCGGCGAGGGCATGGACATCGGTCGACCAGCCGTCGATCGATTCACCACCCCAGTGGCCGGCGAAGGCGGGGGCGAATACCTCGCAATGCGCGGAAAGCCGCAGCGCAACCTGTTCCCAACAGTGCGGCGAAAGCATGAACCCGTGCAGCAGCAGAACCGGATCACCGGAGCCGATATGCAGCGCTTTGATGGGGGCGGGAGAGTTGGTGGTGCCTGACTTCATCGTCATTCACCCCTTCCTGGACTGCGATGTCCCGGGGGAGTTCGTCTGACCAGCATTGTACGGTCGTCTGGTGCCTTATATCATCTCGTCGATCAATGTGAACGGGGTCCGTGCGGCGACGGGCAAAACGGGCAAGGGGATGCTCGAGTGGCTGGCGGTCACCGAAGCCGACATCATCTGCCTGCAGGAAACCCGGGCAACCGATGAGCAGACCCGCGCCGCGCTCGCGCCCGCACTGGATGCGGGCTGGTATCTGACGCATGCGGAACCGGGAGCGAAGGGACGCGCCGGAGTCGGCATCCTGTCTCGTCGCGAACCGCGTGCCGTGCGCATCGGACTCGGGTGCTGGCAGGACCGAACCTGGCATCCCAGCGCCGAATTCGCCGGTACCGGACGCTATGTCGAGGCCGAATTCGATGAATTGACCGTGGCCAGCGTGTACGTGCATACCGGCGAGGCCGATACGCCGATGCAGGACGAAAAGTACCGCTTCCTCGACGAGATCGGCGCCCATATGCGTGCCCAGACCAGCGATTTCGTGATCTGCGGCGACTGGAATGTCGCGCATACCGAACTCGATATCAAGAACTGGAAGGGCAACCTGAAGAACTCCGGCTTCCTGCCGCAGGAGCGGGCCTGGATCGACGGCATGCTCGCCGCCGGATACGTGGACGTGGTGCGCAACCTGCATCTCGGCGTCGCGGGCCCGTACAGCTGGTGGTCCTATCGCGGCCGCGCCTATGACAACGACGCGGGCTGGCGCATCGACTACCACCTGGCACGTGGCGAGGTGGCTGGACGGGCGAAGCAGGCCGTGGTCGAGCGCGCCGCCACCTATGCCGAGCGCTGGTCCGACCACGCGCCCGTCACGGTGCAATACCGATAAGGTTCGCGATATGGCAGCGCTGGAGATCGGGATCGCATGAATATTTCCTCGAAGCGGGTTCGCGCCTTCGCCGCGCTGGGTGTGGCCCTGCTGGCCTTGGTGATCGCACTGCTCGCTTCGCGTGGTGGCGGGGACAGCAAGCCGAACGGGGCATCGGTCACCTCGACCACGCGCAGCGTCAGCGTGGCTGTTCCGGCGCGCGGCCCGGATGTCACCACCACATCCACAGTGCGAGCCCCCGGCGTGCCGGATCGCGCCTATGCGACCCTGGCCGAAATCGACGCGGGCCGCTGGCCGGATTCGGCGAACGCGTCCGGAACCAAGGGCGGTGACCGTTGGATGAACCGCGGCGGCACGCTGCCCGCCAAGGATTCGGCGGGTAAAGCCGTCACCTACCAGGAATGGGATGTGAACCCGAAGCAGCCCAACCGTTCCCGCGATGCCGAACGCATCGTCACCGGCAGCGATGGTTCGGCCTGGTACACCGGTGACCACTACGAAACCTTCACGAGGATGCGCTGATGACAGTTCCGTTATCGCAGTTCCTTGCCCGCCCCGAGGCCCGGCGGTCCACCGACGCCGCGGCTTCGGCGCCGTCCTCGGTGGTGGGTGCCCTTCCCGTCGACGCGCCGACGCTCAGCGGCGTGCGCTACGACGCACCCGTCGACTACGCGGTACGCGAACTGCGGGGGCCCAAAATGCGCACCACCGCAGGCGTTTTCGACGAATTCGCGCCCGCCTTTCAATTCCCGTACTACTTCGGCGCGAATAAGGACGCCTTCGACGAATGTCTGCGCGATCTCGACGATTTCGTCGGCCCCGCCGCCGGGTATGTTGCCGTGATCCGCGATTCGGCCGAGCTACTGATCGATGAACTGGAAGAACGCGCATGGTTCATCGAAGCCATGCGCGAGGCCGCCGAATACTGGTCCACCAAGGGCCTGGCCTTCCGGGTCGTGCTCCAAGGCGAACCATCCGACCCGGAAATCGTCCGCCTGAGCCCGTAGCGCCGAGCACAGTCGAATGCTGGCTGTCGGTCTCGCGGGGAACAACCATTCATGCCGGTCTGGCTCAGGTGAGGCGGCTGGCGAGGTCATCGGCGAGGAGTACGAAGACGTCGGTGGTGTGATCGATCAGTTCTTGGCGGGTGAGCGGGAGGTCGTTCTGTAGCCAGGCGGTGAGGGTCTGGACCAGGCCGCCGACCAGGTAGGTGGCGCGAAAGTCGATGGTGGGATCGGGATTCGGGTCGGTAATGCCGTAGAAGTCGATGCCCTCGGCGGCGACGATGCGGGCGAATACCCGCACCGTCTGGTTCGTGCGGGCGCGCAGTTCCGGCGTCGCCATGCCCGCGACCAGTGCGACGTGCGCCTTGCGCGGATCGTCGGTGAGCAGATGAATGCCTGCCGAGATCGCGGCATGCGCCTTGGCTCGGGTATCGGACGGTGCGGTCTGCAACGCACCGATGATCGCCCCGGCCAGTTCCTCCGCGATCCGATCGATGAGTGCGGCCAGCACCGCATCGCGGCTGTCGAAGCTTTCGTAGTAGTAGCGCTCATTGAGTCCAGCCTGTGCGCACAGCCCGGAGACGGTGAGCTTGGCGATGCCCTGGGTGCCGATGATCTCCAGTGCGGCATCGAGCAGTGTCGTGCGTCGCTGGGCGCGGCGTTCATCGGCGGAGACGCCGCCGTAGGCACGTTTCGTCGGGCCGCTCATCGCCACACCGGAGTCGTTTCATGATGCTTGCTCGCTCGTCGCCCGACCGGATTCACTGCGCGATGCAGGTCCGCCGGTTGCCCGACCACGCCCCCTGACGGAATCGTTCCGCGATGCAGTCCGGTTGATTGGGTGACCACCGCCCCCACGGAATCGCTTCGCGATGCACTCATACCGCGATTCTGGCATGGCTGTGGTTCCGGTCGACCGGATCGTGGTAGCCGAGCACGACAGCAATCTGGCATGGGATATTGCCAGATTATGAAATCTGGTGGATTCTGTTGTCAGATGCTGTGCATCCCGATGCCAGGGATGGCGGGGCAAACGCGCCCCACGGCACGCGCTCAACGAGGAGGCAGCGATGTCCGAGCCCGGCTACTTCGCCGAACATTCGATGGCCCGACGCGTCATGAGCAAACGCGCGGTTGGCCTCACCTACGGTCAGCGTGCCCTGGTGATCGGCGCGGTCAATCCGCTGCTCTACGTCGGAACCGCCGAGAACACCGAGCATCGGATGACCCCGTACACGCGACTCGCGTTAACCGGCAAGCTCTTCGAGGCCGTCTTCCTCGGCAGTAAGGATGAGGCGGATCGCGCGCTCGCCTTCACCACCAAGAAGCATGTGAAGGTCGTCGGCGAACTGCCCGAGGACGCGGGCCCGCACCATCCGGCGGGCACCGGCTACTCCGCATTCGACCCGCATCTGATGTACATGACCATGGCCTTCGCCTTCGACTCGGCCGAAGTAATGCACGATCTGCTGGTCCGCCCGCTCACCGACGGCGAACGTGAGGGTCTTTACCAGGACTACGTCCGCTGGGGCGAGCTGTTCGGCATGCCGCGCGAGGCCGCGCCCGGCAGCTACCCGCTGTTCCGGAAATCCTTCGACGACTACCTCGCCTCGGACGAGTTGTTCCTCACCGATGAGGCACGGTTGGTCGGTTCGTATCTGGCCGGTCAGCGCATGCCCTATCGGCAGCGCGGGCCGATCCGCCAGGTCGTCGACGCGTTCTACCTGCTGGTGCAGGGCAGTCTGCCGCCGCGCATCCGCGATATGTACGGGATGCGCTGGGGGCTTCCCGAGCAACTCGCCTTCCGAGCGCTCGCCCAGGGCGTGCGCACCGCGCATATCGCACCGCCGCTGCTGCCGCCGGTGCTGCGCGGGACGCTGGCCGGTCCGAGCGCGCCGGTCTACAGACTGTTGTCCAAGCGGGAACGCGAACTGCACAGCACCGGCCGCCCGAGCATGCCCGGTGTCGACCCCCGCAACTGGGCGGCGCGAAATTCCGCGTGACCGCGGCGTGAGTGGCGGGCCTGGAGGTGGTAGCGGAGTGTGGCCATGGAGGGACTCGTGCGCGTCGCTGGTCGAATACAGCGGCGTGAGTGGCGGGGCCTGGAGGTGGTAGCGGAGTGTGGCCATGGAGGGACTCGTGCGCGTCGCTGGTCGAATACAGCGGCGTGAGTGGCGGGCCTGGAGGTGGTAGCGGAGTGTTGCCATGGAGGGACTCGTGCGCGTCGCTGGTCGAATACAGCGGCGTGAGTGGCGGGCCTGGAGGCGGTCGCGGAGCGTAACCATGGAGGGACTCGTGCGCGTCGCTGGTCGAACACTGCGCGTGAGTGGCGGGCCTGGAGGCGGTAGCGGAGCGTAACCATGGAGGTACCCGCGCATGTCGCTGGTCGAACACTGCGGCGTGAGCGACGGGCCTGGAGGTGGTAGCGGAGCGTAGCCACGGAGGGACCCGCGCACGCCGCTGAGCGAACACCGCATGCGAAGATCGGGATATGTCCAGTCCTGCTCAGACGAACCCGGCCGCTGAACGTAAACAGCGGGTGCTGTCCGGGATCCAGCCCACCAGCGCGTCCTTCCATCTCGGCAACTACCTTGGGGCGCTGCAGTACTGGGTGACCATGCAGGACGACTACGACGCGCTCTACTTCATCCCGGATATGCACGCGATCACCGTGTCGCAGGATCCGAAGGAACTGCGCCGGCGCACCAAGGCCGCGGCCGCGCAGCTGCTCGCGCTCGGCATCGACCCCAAGCGCTCCACCCTGTTCGTGCAGAGCCAGGTGCCCGAGCATGCCGAGCTGACCTGGGTGCTCAGCTGCATCACCGGGTTCGGCGAGGCCAGCCGGATGACCCAGTTCAAGGACAAGTCGGTCAAACAGGGCGCGGAGAACGCCAGCGTCGGACTGTTCACCTATCCGGTCCTGATGGCCGCGGACATCCTGCTCTACCGTGCGCATCAGGTGCCGGTCGGCGAGGATCAGCGCCAGCATCTGGAGCTGACCCGAAATCTGGCCCAGCGCTTCAACACTCGGTTCAAGAAGACCTTCGTGGTGCCGGAGGCGCATATCGTCAAGGGCACCGCGAAGATCTACGACCTGCAGGATCCGACCTCGAAGATGAGCAAATCGGCCTCCACCGACGCCGGTCTGATCAGCCTGCTCGACGATCCGAAGATCACCGCCAAGAAGATTCGCTCCGCCGTCACCGATACCGAGCGCGAAATCCGCTACGAACCGGAAACCAAGGCGGGCGTCAGCAACCTGCTGGTGATCCTGAGTTCGCTCAGCGGCACACCGATCGTCACGCTGGAACGCGACTATGCCGGTAAGGGCTACGGCGATCTGAAATACGATGTCGCCGACGCGCTGGTCGAATTTGTCACCCCGCTGCGGGCGAAAGTGGAAGAGTATTTATCAGATCAGGGTGAACTCGACCGCATCCTCGACGCAGGTGCCGAGCGAGCGCGCGAGATTGCCGGCAACACTCTGGCGCAGGTTTACGACCGGGTGGGGTTTTTGGCTCGCTAGCTGGGGAATACCGCTAGCGACCGCTCGTCGACCAGCACCGCGCGCGGTCTCTGTTGAAGGGGCGTGACAGATGCAGGTGATCGACAACATCAAGGCGGCGCTCGAACGGCGGATCCAGTCGCGGCCATGGCTGGATCATCTGATTCGCGCGGGCGGAAATTATCAACGGCAACGCGGTGATTACTACGCGGCCGGGATCACGTATTTCACGGTGCTGTCGCTGTTTCCGATGTTGATGGTCGCCTTCGCGATCGCGGGCTCCGTGCTGTCGGGCGACCCGGAAATGCTCACCGAAGTGCGGAACAAGATCATCGAGAACATTCCGGGATCACTCGGCGGCCAACTCAATGATCTGATCGATCAGGCCGTCCGATCGCGCGGCACGGTCGGTACGCTCGGTCTGCTCGTCGGTGTCTACACCGGACTCGGCTGGATGGCGAATCTGCGGGCAGCACTGACCGAACAATGGGAACAGAAGACCCCGGAAGGCAATTGGTTCCTCAGCAAGCTCTCCGACCTCGGCGCGCTGATCGGTCTCGGTCTGGCCTTCGTGGTCTCGATCGGCCTGTCCACGCTGGCGTCGAGCACCCTCGGCGCGCGACTGCTGAAGACGTTCCGCCTGTCGGAGTTGCCCGGTGCGCGGCTGATCCTGGTCCTCATTTCGATACTGCTCGGCTTCCTCGCTTCGTGGGCGGTGTTCGTCTGGGTGATCGCACGCCTGCCCCGCGAGCCGGTCACCCTGCGAAGTGCCGCCCGAGCCGCGGCGATCGCCGCAGTGGTCTTCGAAATCTTCAAATACGTCGCATCGTTCTACCTGCAGATGGTGCTGCACAGCCCCGCGGGCGCGGTATTCGGATCGATCATCGGCCTGATGGTGTTCAGCTACACGACCTATCGCATCATCCTGTTCGCAACCGCCTGGGCCGCAACGGCATCGGAAAACGAGATCGAAGCCGAAATCCCCCCACCCGCCCCCGCCGTAATCAAGCCCCGCATGAGCCCGGCCGGTCTCTCCATGGGCACCGGCGCGGCCTACTTCGGCGTGGGTGCCCTTGCGGCGCTGGTGCTTTCGGGTTTGCGCCGCCGCTGAACCCCTCTCGGTTCCCGCGCACCAATTCGCGCGCCGCGCATGGTTTTGCCCCGCGATTTCGGGCGCGGCGTGAGAAACCGTGCGCGGGAGCACCAGGTGAATGGCTCGTCGGCGAACACCTCACGAGACGATCCCGCAGCCGCATCGCCAGTGTATTCATCGGGAACGCCGCGCGTGCTACCGCCGCCGTCTTGCGCGGGGGTCGCGGGTAAATCCTTCGGCCGCAACGACATTCGTATCAGCTCCTACCACCCACAGAGATAGGACATGCGTCCGAACACCTAACAGCAACGGCCGCATCAACGATCACCGAGCAATCTAGTTGCTCGCTGAAAGGCTGTCAGGCCATACGTATAGAGTGCCGCCCGAAACTCGTTGGTGACCGTTTGGAGGAGTTCCGATGGCGAGAACCACCCCGCCTCGGCCGGTTGATATCGCGTCGGTGTTCCCAGAGCTGGCTACGTTGGTGCGGCAGGCAGTCCGCTTGCACCCCCGTCCTGGCCAGCCGACTGTTCACGGGAGTTCCATCGGTGGTCCGCTCCTGTGGCCTGCCGACGAGCAATGGCCGGTCTGTGCGAAAGAACATGACCACGGGGAGCTTCCCGTCTCCCTTGCTGATGTCCGCCGATACCGGGCACTACTGGAAGCGGCGTGGCTTCGTCCTTGCGCGCCCGGCGAGGCGTTCCTCGATTCCGAAGAGTCGGCATACCTCGCCGAACTCGAAGCAGGCCATCCTGCTCACACCGAGCCGAATGCGCTGCTCCCAGTCGCTCAGCTCTACCTTCGCGACATACCTGGGCTAGCCGGCCCCGAAGGAACGGACCTCCTGCAAGTGCTGTGGTGCCCCATCGATCACGAAGAGGGACTTCCCGCGGCCCACCTCGTCTGGCGAGACTCCAGCACGGTCAACCAGCTGCTCACCGACCCGCCAGAGCCCGCCGATGTCGAGCACTACGGAAACTACGTTCCCGAGCCGTGCATCCTGCATCCCGAGGTCGTGTGCGAGTACCCAGCACCGCACGAGTTGCCGAAGGAACTCGCGCAGCGCCTGTACGACTGGGGGCACAGGCAATGGCCCGAGGAGGATCCGGAGGAGTTGAACCCCGGCTCCGCCTACTACCAGTACGAGCACGCCGTCGCTCCGGGGTGGAAGGTCGGCGGTTGGGGACCGTGGAGCTTCTGTGACCCGTGGCCAATGAACTGCGAAATCTGCAACGCCAAGTACCAGCCGCTGCTCACCATCAGTTCTGGAGAATGGGACGGAGGAAGTGGTAGCTGGATCCCTCTCGAAGACCGCGAGGCCCCTTCGGGCCCCATCGGGCTGCGCAAGCCGTCGGATCCACCGATGGTGACGATCGGCCGCGGCTACAACATGCAGATCTACATCTGCCCCACGTCCTTCGACCACCCGCACCTCGAAAACATGCAGTGAACTCGGCTGGAGACTTAGCCACCACTTTCGCGCAGCGCCATCAAGAGGCGAATCCGTTGACTACGCAAAAGTTCGGCGAGGATTTGACCCAGACCTAGACGACGAGCCACGAAAAGGTCGATGGGAACCTGCGGCATCACGAGCCTATGGATCTGTACAACAATGAACAGCGGCGAAAGATCGGCTCAGCGAACTCGAACGCATCTGCTGAAGAGTTGGCGCAGAAGGTCAATCTGCGGTGAAGTGGGTGCTCATCGCGAAATTGGCGATGTCAACCGGCGGGTACGAGATCGCCGCCTTCGTCCACAACCAGCGCGGATAGCGGTGTGAGTGATGGTTGACGGTGCAGTTTCAATGGAGGCCGGGTAGCGGTAGTGGTATCCCAAATGACGGCCTGAACGCGTCGTCCGTTCGAGAGGAAGAGGTAGTAGGCTGTCGATGGGCCATCGGAGTTCGTCCGATGCGGTAGTCCCTGCCAACAGATTTCGGGTAGGTCGATCTGTGCCGCCGTGTTCAGTTCGTGGATATCCGGATCCGAGTAGACGGTGATCATTCGATCCCAGTTGTCAGACCATCCGGCATCGCGTGCGATATCGCCCAGGGTAGTCGGAGCTTTGGCGGCGGCCGCCTTGCTGATCTCCGTCTTCAGGCGTGAACCAGATCCCAATGGCTCATTCCGGATATCGAAGGTGAAAAGGTTGTTCGAGCCACATACTTCCTCTGCGGATGGTGGCATCCCGCACGCGCTCATCATGGACACAACCGCCGCAGCAAGGGCAACGTATTGGATCTTCATTCCCGTCCTCATCGCTTCTGGGCGAACAATCTAAACAAACGCCAGGCCGCCTGTGGAATAGTAAGGCTGCATGGATAGCATTGCGCCTACCCTATTTTGGGAACTCTTCGATTTGAATGCTCCAGTAGGTGTCGCTTTCCATTGTCCCCGCTGCCGTTCGCGCCACGGCTTTCACCTCGGACTCTGGTGTTGCACCCCTATATGCCGCGTACCGTGGGTTGCGGTCACTGTATGCGTACACGACTTTGCCATTACTGACGAATACTTGTATGAGAGAGTCGGAGGCGAAAGGGAGACCCCACCAGTCCAATCCCTTCGTCCCGAGACGATCGTTGATACTTTCCTTGGTGGCCGACGAAAAGCTGTACATTCGGTCCCACGAACCCACCGGAATCCCGGATTCGGTAATGAGGGCCCCGAGTCGAGCTGTGCCGTGAGAGTCCCGAACACGTTCGAATGCTTCCGCCAGAGCTGGACTCTCCTGTTCGACGATGACTTTTTCGTCGGTGGACGACAGATCGCAGCCGACGGGCAGGAGCAGGATGGTCGCCAGCCCAAGTGCAGCGAGTAGACGCATACGGGGGTACAGATTACTCCGCATGAATTCCTAACTGAGCTAGATCATTTGGGTGATAGTCATTTCTCAGCCACAGGGGCGCCCGGCAAGCGGCGGCCCGGCTGGTCGTCGAAGGCTGCCGAGTTAACGGCCTCGCCGATCTTCACCTGGTTGGTCCAGTTCAGATTCATATTCTTGTCGATCAGTACTGTATTGCTCCGTCGTGGAGCGGGGCCACCCCGAGAATCGGGAGTCTCCTTGTGATGGCTGTCAATCGGCGGGTATGAGATTGCCATCCTTGTCGACAACCAGCGTGGATAGCGGCGTAAGTGGCGATATTTTACGGTACCGACTCAGCGGCGGTTGTTCGTAGCCATCCCATTCCACGGCCTGAACTGGTCTTCCGTTCGAGAGAAAGAGATAGTAGCCCACCGAAGGGTCATCCCAGTCCCTACGGTGTGGTAGTCCCTGCCAGCAGCGTTCGGGCAGGTCTGTCTGTGCATCCGAATTCAATCGATCGATCTTCTCATCTGGATAGACCTCGACCATCCGGTCCCAATTATCCGACCACCCGGCACTGCGTGTGATATCGCCAAGGGTGGTCGGAGCACCGGCGGCGGCCGCATTACGGATCTCTTCCTCGAGACGCCGACCATCTCCGAGCGGCTGATCGTTGCCGTGGAAGTTGAAGATGTTGGAGCCACATACTTCCTGGGCGGATGGCGGTACCTTCCCGAAGCACGCGCTCATCATCGGCATCACTACCGCGAGGAGGGCAAAATATCGGATCTTCATATCACTCCTCATCGCTTCCCGGGCAGCGGAAGCCCCACCCCGGATTGAATATCGGTACGAGTGACCGCCACCTGATTGCTCCAGGTTATCTGGGGCTGAGATTGCCCATCCGGCGTTTTGAGCACGACAGCATGCCCATCCTGAATAGCCTCCGAAATCTTGGTCCGCAGCTGTTCAGAACTTGCGTCAGGGTTATCGAGTGCGATCTGACGGCCAAGCTTATTGTTGTAGAGGTCCATTGCCTCGCGCGCTGGCGGATTCCCGCCTGTCTTTTCGTGCGCTGTTGTATAGGTTTGAGTCCATTCCGCACCGAATTCTTGGGTCATCCGCGCGTTCCAATACGCGTGCCGGAACGCATCACCATGACCGTCGGCAAGCACGTTCCTATGCTCTTCCAAATTAAATCCAGAGAATTGGTCCGCAGCGGCCTGCTCCGCCTCCGTCTTGATGTCATAGAACTCCTTGAGACCGAGGAGTCCATGTCTGCTCACCAGGTTTTCCAGTGCGGTGGCTTCCTCGCGCGGCATCGCCCCAGCTTTGAAGGTCGGGTCCCAGCCACGGACGATATCGAGGAGCCAGCCGCTCGGCCACACCACGGTTTCCTTGGTGGCGTCGGTTTGATAGTCGGTGAGAATCTTCGCCAGCTCGGTATCGGTGGGTACGGCGATGAGGGCCTGCCGCGCCGAAATCGGGACCTTCTCGAGCGCTCCTTGGATCGTCCCCTCTGCCATCAGATCCGCTTCCTGAATTCGGTTCAAGGCGACGCGCAGCCCTCCGGCGAGCCTGGCCTCCTCGAGCTCCTTGCTCGCGATTGCAGTCCCGGGCGACCACCAGTACTTCTTCATCCACTCCCAATTGGACTTCCTCGACTTCACTTCCCCGTCATCGGTGTAGAAAAGGTCCCATTCGGAGTCTTCTATCTCCTTGATCGCCGCGCGAATCAGGAGGATCATGCCCTCGAACACCGCTGTCGTGGAAGCGATGACCCGTGAAAGTTCCTGGTAGATATCGACGGTGGTGAGCGCATCTTTACGGTCGTCCTGGGCACGCTGGCGAGCGGATTCGCCGGACTCGCTGTTGAAGTACTCATACGAGCCGGCGAGCGCGCTGGCGGCGGCTTCGACTTCCGCTTCGATTTCCTCGGCAGCACGACTCAGTGCTACGGACAGGGCGTCGGCTGGATTGAGATTCCACGCCAGTACCTGCGAGATCGTCAGCGGTTCCGATTCACTCATCGCGGCCCTGCTTGATCGAGTTTCACGGCGCGCTGCCGGTCCAATTCCTCAAATTCGTTCGCCGCTTTCTCCGCGAGATCCCCAATCCCACTGAACCGCCCGGCGTGGAACTTCAGGACTCCATCGAGAGCTTTCAGAGTCTCCTCGGCCCGAGTCAGTGCCAGCGATTCTCTCGCTCCGGCTCGGGCCTCATCGCGGCCGGGGACGGCCACTGGGGCCTTGCCCGCAATGATGGTCGAGTGTCCGCGCACATTGTTGGCGAGTTCACGAACTCGCACAGGATCGATCTCGAACATCCCCCAACCTCAGATGACGTAATCGTGGTCGCCATACGAACCGCGGCCAGTGCCGTTGTCGCCGCGGAGATGCGTTGGGACATACGTTGGCGGCGCGGACGGCTCCGAGTTCCGGATCGAAAGTTGTTCGTCCCGAGTGTCGCCGGATCCGCTGTCCACGCGCGGGTACTCCCGCGACACCTCCGTGAACACCTGTTGAGCCTCGGCTTCGGCATTCGTATATGCCGCCCGATGCCGATCGACGATAAGCATGGCCAGTCGGCTCATTCCATGCTCCACAGCATGGGGCGCGAGCCGCAGATCCGTAATCGCCCCGCGGGCATCGGTTTCGATGTACACGCTGCCGTCCGCAGACTGGGCACGGCCGCGCACCCGCTCGGTCGCCTCATTGATCCGCTTGATCCGCGCGGCCAACTCTTCGGTGTCCTCGCTCATTTCGCCCCCAACCACCCGATCATCTCGTGCCCGCCCCGATACCGCAGGTTTCCGAAAACATATCAGGTCGTTGACAACCCGGCTCGTGCCGGAAAACCGCGGGACCACCTGTCTGATCGGCGATCACGTCCCAGTGCACTGTGGGCCACATACATCTGTGCATCCGCTAGGCGATCAGGTTGGCAATCAACAAATTTCAGCTCGGGCTGTATCGCTTCCGAGCTGCGATGGCCTGTTCCGACCCTCTCCCGCCCCACCGACTTGTCAACCGAGGCATGGCGGGGGCGCGCGGTTCGACCGGGCTGCCCTGTGGCCTGCCCGCAACTCGTGGTCGGGGGTGTGTAGCGGCTTCGTGCTCGAAGACCGAATCCACCGTCGACATCACACACCGCAAACACGCCATCATCCAAACCGTCCTCGCCGACCTCATCGACGGGGCGCTGGCACGCATCCCCTCCGGGCGTTTCGGCGCCAACTCCGCCGGTCTTTTACCGCAATCGCCCACAACCTGCTACGCGCCACCGGGATCCTCGCTGGCGGCGCCTACGACCGGCCCCGGGGATCGACACTGCGTCGCAAGCTGATCACAATTCCAGCTCGGCTGGCTCGCCCGCAACGCCGCGCGGCCCTACAGCTGCCCGGCCATCGGCCCTGGGCCAATACCTGGCTTCTCCTCTGGCACAACACAATCGGGTACCGCCCACCGCCATCGCAACCTAACTCATCCGCCGCGCCATAACCGGCCCGAACGAAACCAAAGTGGAAAAGCTGGACAGACCAGCGGCTACTTCGCACCTGAAACACACTGCTCCGCTCGCCTTCGATGCGCAGACCAACCCTAAACGCGGGTCGGTGGATTGAGGCTAACCGTGCTCCTACTCGGTAAGCAATTTCTTGAAGCGCTCATATCCGCAAACACTGCCACTGCCGCGTGACCTTTTACCATTTTCCCAAGCGGTTATTCGTTGATATCGTCGGATTCGTAGTTGATGGCCAGGTCGGATGGGCGGGGCGGCCATTCCAGTGTAGTGACCAACTGTCCCGTCCACGGATCTATTCTGAGCACCGGATACTCGGTTTGGCTCGACAGCCCATCGCGAGTCCACAGCAGAGAGGATTGGGAGTAAACTGCCGCTGGTGATGTCGCCGGTCGATCAGCGAGAAGCAAGAGCCATCCATTTCGGAGAGCAATCCTGGCACCGCCGGATTTGAAGAATACTGGCGAGAGTATTTCGGATTCCAGAATTCTTTCTGCTTCCTCGCTCGACCAATGGGTTAGTTCGTGACGGCCGGGTGATTCCTCCTTGCTGGTTCGCAAAGACAATTCTGCGTCATATCCGACGACTACTTTGAAGCCTGTGTCGAGAATGAGATCGACTTGGTTCGAGTGCCATTCGGTAGCGACGATACGGCTTTGCCTCAGCGGCAGGATAATCCATCTATCCTCGTGTTCTATGATTTCTCGCTGCATTCCTTCGCCTCCCGTCAGTGTTCCAGTGCATCATGGATATTTCCGATGCTGTCTTCGGAAGGGGTGCCGACATGGCGATATGATATTCCCTGAATTTCGGGCATATCCGATAGAAATCGAATCATCGGCGAGCCAGGCATCCATTCCTTCGCAAGTATGGCGGGCTCCGTTGGTTGATAATTTCATCTACTTGTATCGTTCGTCCGGGAACAGCAGGCTTGTATATTTGACCGGTGATCGGGTCAGTCGAACCCAAATGGTTTCCCTTGCTGTCGTACGCTTCTTGTGCTTTCGGGGTTGCGCCGTCGCTGAGCGCGGTCGCTGACAGCGAAGTGTTGTGAGTCGCCGACCGGTGTTCCAGGTTGTGTGGGCCTTGTCGAGTGGGTCGTGGCTCCTGTGGGTCCCATTCCTCACAATATGCCGGAGGTCTTCAATTCCTCTATTCGTTGCCATATTTCATCGTCCGATGGAAAGTAGACATCCAGATCGTCCCGTAGCATCAGCCGATCAACCACTGCGCGGAGGCGAATAACCGCCGTCGGATTCGCGGTCCAATCGCTTCGAGGGATCTTCAACGCTGACACCAAGAGGTCGCCGGGATAATAGTCACCTTCAGCCAACGGGTTCCGCTCCAGCACATCGAGTACTCGCGGCAGGAGAGCGGACGTTCCTTCATGCTGCCCCAACATGATGCGAAGATCTTCGGCAGTGAAGGAGCCAATCGGTTTCCGACGCAATGTGTGCACCGTCTTCATCAGCCGCGTTGCATTGGACGGCGGGTCCGGCCAGACGACGCCGTCTACTTGCTCTAAGGTTTGGTTCGAAATATCGTCGTTCACGCTTTCCCTGGTTCTGATAGGCAATACGCATTACCTCGGCACGAACTGCTCACTGTAGTCGAGCAGGCGGCTGGCCTCTGAGAGCTCTTGCTCTACCAGCGGACGTTCCGCGTCGGACAAGCCAGGCCAGCTCAATCTGCGTTTGAGCTGGCCGATTCGTTTGATGAGGCCGTTTTGAGCGTCCTTGACCTCATTGACGTGATCCCATGGCGTTCCATCCGACTTTTCCGCCACAACTTCGCCGTTGAGTTCACGCCGAGCCGCATCGAGATCCCTGTCGGTCAGATGTTCCTTAATGCGATCTGTCGGTGTGGACTGCCCTGCCTTGTCCGCCTCCCCGAGATCATTTGCGTCGTCGATCAGGGCCTTCATACCGATGATGGCGGCGAGGCCGGCGATAGCTTTGTCGAGGTCAATAGTTGGCAGTGCGTGGAAGGCGTCGATGGTGCCGACGGCACCGGCCGCGAGGCTGGTGAGGCCGATGATTCGGACCATTTGGCTGGCGCGGTAAGAGGTTTGGATCGCGTTGATGGTGAGGGCAACGTCGGCGTCGATGGCCGCGGCTGCGGCGACGGCGGAGGAGCCGAGGCTGAACAGGAACGCGACCCCGGCGGTGATGGCGATCAGGCTGATGGACAGTTCCAGTGCGTTGATCGCGCTGGCGTTGTCGTTGCCCAGGGCGATGGTCGCGTCGTGATAGTCGCCGACAGGTGCGGCCATCTTCTGAGAGGCGGTAGCGACGGTGTCGGCGCCGGTCTTCAGGGTGGTGAAGTGGTCTTGGAGTAGTTGCCGGTTGGTGGCGTCGTCCATGCCGTCGAACAATGCTGAGATGGCGGAGATGCGGGCGGGCGCGCCGGTGATGGTGCCGTGGGTGGCGAAGGTGTTCCAGGTGGTGTGGGCTTTGTCGAGTTTGGTGTGATCGCCGTTGGGGAGTTTTCCGAAGGCGGCGAGGACTTTGGCGACGAGTTTGTCCAAGAACTCCTTCAGGCCCCCGTGGCCGGTGAAGCCGATCCCATTGTCGCCCACCGATGACGGGATGCTGACCTTGTACTGGTCGACCTGGCTGATGTCGGGTTGTGTTGGGGCGGGGTTGCTTTTGTTGGCGGTGCCGTAGTTGTAGCCCATGGCATACAGGACGGCGCCGTAGTTGGTGAGGGCGTTGGCCAGGCTGGAGCAGGCCTGCATGGTCTGCCGGGCGGCTTTGTCGTAGGCCTCACCCCACTGTTGGCAGCCGGGGGCGTCCCCGGCCATCCCGACGCATTCGCCTTTGACCGCGTCATGGACGGGTTTGTCGGCTTTGCGGAGGTCGTCGGCGAGGTCGTGGCATTTCTTGGCGGCGTCGTAGTAGGTTTGCCAGTCGACGATCACGGCTGTCCCGACTGCAGCATGCGGCGGTTGACGTCGATGGCGCGGGTGTAGCGGCCGTGCGCTTTCTGCGCGGCATCGCTTACGGTTGCGACGCCTTCGGTGAATTCTCTTGCGGCCGCGAGCCATTGGCTGTGGGCGTCGGCATAAGCGCTGGCTGCTGCAGATTCCCAGCTGCCCCTGTGCAAGGCGGCGACTTTGTGGTCGAGTTCGTCGAGGTGATCGTGCAGGAACCCGGCCAGGCCGTTGAGGCGTGACACGATCTGGTCGAGTTGGTGGAGGTCGACACTGAATTGGGAGCTCATGGCAGATCCAGGCTGGAGATACCGGAGGCGTTGCCGGTGTCGGTGTTCTTGTAGTTGGCCGCGGTGATGCCCAGCTTCTCGGCGAGGGAAGTCAAGGCTTGCATGAGTTGTGTTCCACCGTCACGGGTTTCGGTCCACCCTGTGGAGAACTCGTCGGCCGCGTCGCCGGTCCAGTCGGATGTGAGTAGGGTCTCGACCTCGCGGGCGGCGGAATCGAGGGCCTGTTTCATGGTGTCGGCGATGTTGTAGACGTACTGGCCGATCGGCTGCATATCATCAGGCACAACAGACAGATTCTGGTTGGAAAGCCCCCCGCTAGCGCTCATCACCCGACCATAACGGCGCTCTGCCTCAGGCGTCCATACGGTTGTCGGCTACGCCTATTGCTCTGCAGCCATCTCCCCATGTCGATCGGCCTCGACCACATCGACCCCACTGAAAAAGAGCCGGTGCCTGGGTCCGCTCGTGCCATCGCCAGTCAGTGGGTAGGCGGCAGAGTAAAGCCAGGCCGGGACTGTCAGCGGGCGAACTTGCCACAGGGTAGTCGCGGCGGTGAACGCTGACTAAGCGGCCGAGGTGAACCCGAGTGCTGGGCCGGAGCGTCCTTCGAATCACGAACGCTGACATGGTTGTTCGGGAGGAAGGCGATTTCGATGCAGTTCGAGTGGGCACCGCTGTGGCTGCTCTTGAACCACTTCGTGTCCGAGTGGTTCGCCATGTGCTGCCCCTCTGAGGTCAGCGGTCGAACTCTCCGCGGGTTGTCGCGGCGGTGAATGCTGACCATTCGGTTGGGGTGAACACGAGTGCGGGGCCGGATGGGTTCTTCGAATCACGGACGCCGACAAGGGTGTTCGGGAGGAAGGCGACCTCGACGCAGTTTTCGGCGGCGCCGCTGTGCCTACTCTTGAACCATGCGGCACCGGCCAAATCGCTGTTCACGCATACTCCTTCGCCATCTGCCTCAACAGAGCCCGGCTGGCAGCGGCATCCATCGCGCTTCGCCGAAGACTCTCGTACGTATGATCGTATCGCTGAACCGTGGTTGATTTTGCGAGATACAAGCCACCCGTGAAATTTTCTGTGTACACCACGGGTGGCTCGATCGGCTGCCCATCTTTATCCGTGCCGAACCCCAGGATGACGAACGGCCCAACCGCGACTCCAACGGGGAACCCAGCGCTGAACGGCAGGATCTGCAATTTCACGTTGGGGCGGGTGCTCATGTCGGCTAGGTGCCTCATCTGAGTCGCCATGACATTCGACCCGCCAACCATTCCCCGGAGAACCGACTCTCGAAGAATTACGTCGAGCGATGCCGGAAGATACTTGCGGGTGATTCTGGTTTGCCGTCGCATTCGCAATCTCACCCTGCGTGCATGCTCGTCGGCGTCGTCGTCAGGAAAGCCCGATCGGATGAGCACGCTCGCATACGCTGGCGTTTGCAGTAACCCTGGTACGAGTTCAGGCTCGTAGGTCGTCAGCCGCTGTGCCGATGCCTCCAGGCCGACATAGAAGTCGAAGTTCCTCGGCAGCAGGTCGGCGTACTCATACCACCAGCCCAGCTCGTTACCTTGTACCGCAAGCGCTTTCATTGCCGCAGTGTGGTCGGCATCGAACTCGTAGATCGTGCACAGCGCCTCGATATCGATCTCGCGCAGTTCGGCCACCTGCCCCTTCTCCATGCGGTGGAGCGTGCTGCCACTGCGTTGTATCAGCCTGGCCGCCTCGTGGAGCGTGAGCCCGCGTTCCTGCCTCCCATTGCGCAGATACTTCCCCAACTGACGCCGTGCCAGGCTTGGTCCGTCCTCCGACATGCCTGCCTCCCTTCAGGTTTCACTGTTCGGATCAGGAGATCACGCTGCGATCCAGTCGGCGGCAACATGACGGAATTCCATGCGATCAAGGTATAACCCCAGGACAAGTTGCATCCGGTGGCATATTCGTGGGTCTAGGTCAACACCAGCGCGTCCCGATCCTTGGGAATGTGGGGCCCGTCATGCACCTGGGGAGCTGCACACGGCTGTGGGGAACGCTCGGGCAGACCCTGGCGGGACCGGTCCGAACCCGCAGGATCGAAACCAATCGAGAACGTTTTGCGTCCCAACGGAACCGATTGACCGTTTCACGCGTCCAGTACAGTAAGCGGACGAACAGGGAGGGATAGCCGATGGAAGTGGGACAATCGGCCGCAAATGCGCTGTATCAGAAGGCCACTGGGGGAACATTTCGGATGGAGGCCGACGCAGCACGGCGGTGCGCCGAGGTCTATACCAGGCTGGTCGAGACCACACTGGAACCACAGATCAAGGCTTCGCGGGATTTGCACCGGATGGAAGGCTTTGGTGGATTCGAGTCCGCTCAGGAGCTGCAAAACGGGTTTTCCGGCAAGGCAAAGAAGATGACGGAAGCGCTCGAAGGGATGAGGGAAGCGGCGTTCAAGATGGCTGCGGCCTACCTACGAGCCGGACAACTGGTGGAGGAAGCCGACACCATGTACGCGCAGTCGATCGCCACAGTCACCTCGGAGGCATAGTCGTCATGAGGCGAATCCGGAATATCTTGCTGGCCCTACTGGTGATAGTGATCGCGCCGGTTGCGACGAGCTGTTCATCCGGCAGCGACAACCCGCACCACCCGGCCGGCTCAGATCAGGCCACGTCATCCACTGCAACTCAGTCGGCTAGGCCGACACTGACCAGCCCGAAACTTCAGCCGCCGTCGCAGGACAACAAGTACACCGCCAGCACCGGACGTCCAAAAATCGTCTTTGACCCGTGCACATGGATCAGCGACGAGACCATCCAAAAGGCCGGATTCGACGGGACCTCACGCGAGCGCGGCAAAGATCTCATTGCCGAGTACAGCTTCCTTGTCTGCCACTTCTCTTCTCAAATGCGTGACCTGAGCGTTCTGTCCGGAAACGCGACCTGGGAAGAAGATCTCAGGAAGGTCGGCTCCTACAGCGAGCCGATCACCGTGAACGGCCGTGAAGCTCTCCTCGTCCACGATCCCGACACCCATCGCGGCTGTCAGGTCGATCTGCGTACAAAGGTGGGGTTCGTGCAGATAGCGGTCGATCTGACGACGCGCGCCCCCCAAACCCTCAACCCCTGCGACGGCATCACCGACATCGCCTCCACCATCGAACCGGAAATCGGTAAGGACAACTGACGATGACCGGCCTCGACATCAACAGTGTCCCCTCAGCCCTCGGTGCATTCGATTCGAGCCGCAAGCCCGACACCACTCAGCCGAGCACGCTTGCGCGCGGTCAGCAGCAGGGTGCGGAGCAGTACGGTACGAAACTTTCCGCTGATGGCCAGGATCCGGCGTACATCACTCGGATGGAGCAGTTCGAGGGCATCACGCATGAGGAGATCTATACCCATGCGCAGCAGATGAGTCCGGGCATCATGCATCATCAGGCCGATACCTGGATCAGCATCGCCACCGCGCTGAGCGGTGGACTGTTCGGCGCGAATCTTGCGATTCAGAAGGCGTTGGCGTCGGGTATCGAGGGCGCCATGGCCGATGCGGCTCTTGCTGCGGCGCAGACGTTTTATCGGCAGGCCAGTGATGTCGAGCAGGTGATCAATGCCTGCGGGCATCGGGTAAAGGGTGTGGCGTCGGCCGCCGAAGTGGTGAAGATGACGGTGCCGCCACCGTCCGCGGCGCAGGGGAGTAGGGGTTCGGCGACCTCGCTGGACCCCGCGCAGGTCATTATTTCCGCGGTCGGCGCGGGCCTGGTCGGAGACGGTGACAGCCAGGAGGTCGCTTATCAGCGTGGTACTGAGGCGCTGTATCGCACGGCGATCGACACCATGAACAACAACTACAAACCGTCCTATGGTCCTGCCGGGTCCGGAGTTCCGACATTCGTGCCGGTCACGTCGCCGGGCGGGGGCAACGAGGGCGTTAGCGGGCCGGGCGGAAGTAGCGGCGGCAATGGCGGCACCACCGGATCGGGCACCGGAAACACCGGCGGTAGCAACGGCGAGTCGAACGGATCGGGGAAATCGGGGAGCGATCAGGGCACGGTGAGCCCCACGGGCCTCGACTCGAATTCCACTACCGGACAACAGACGCAGTCCCCGACGACGGCCGCGAGCACCACCGCCACCTCGCCCGCAGCGACTACCGGCATCCCTGGCACCCAAGCGGTGACACCGGGACAGTCCGGCCTTTTCGGCACCTCTGGGCCGGGCGGCGCATCCGGACTCGGCAGCAGCACCACACCTAGCCCAGGCCGCAGCGTCGCCGGCATGCCGACGACCGGAAATGCCAGCGCGGCAACGGTTTCCACTGCCGCGAAAAGCGCGACAAGCACCGGACGCAACGGCATGTCGGGCATGTCGTCACCCGGCGCGGGGCGCAAATCGGGTGAAGACGAGTCGAGCCGCAAGGTCCCCGACTACCTGATCGGCCAGTACGAAGAACTGATCGGCCCGGACGATCCCGCGGCGCCCCCGTCGATCGGCGCCGACGCGCCCTCGGCGCAACCGGCCCACCCGAGCAGGGGGGACGGGCGCGGGTGAAGTTCGAGTTCGCGCCCGATGAGTTCATGCACATCTGGCGCGAGACGCGGTCGGATCGATACCCCTTTCCCTTGCGGCTGATCGCCTCGGTGCGCTGGGAGGACGAATTCGAGCAGCTCACCCGCGAATTGGACCGCCGCCTGCCGCTGCATGCCAACCCGGATCTTTCCGCCGCCTTGCGAGTGGCAGCCGATCCGCGAATCGCATTGACGCTCATCGGAACTCGGCGCCGCCCGCTTCGTGCGTTCGGCGCGATCGACGCCGATGTCGGCGTCACCCTGGTGCAACGGCCGGGCCCAACCCCCGAATTCGGCGGCAACGTCGTGCTCGAGGTCGGCACCGCCGCGATCGTGCCCGCCGTGTTCACGGCGGTGCTCGGCGATGTGCCGTCCGGACGCCATCCGGCCGTCGTCGAGGATGTCCAATGCCTGGTCGATAATCTCGAGTCCTGGACCGGTCTGAAAGAGACGCCGTCCGACCAGATATACCGCCTGCTGCGCGCCCCACGCTCCGGTTCCGGAACCGTGGAAATCCTTCGCGGCCTCCGCGACTCACATCCCGCCCCACCCGAATACCTGAACTGGTTCGACATCGACGGGGACGGCCGCTACCGCTACCGCCACCAGTACAACGAATTCCACATCGCCCCCTACGACCAGTCCACGATCCGCCGCGAAATCACCCGCATGGCGCAGCCGATCCCCTGATCCGCCGCTCGAGGAGCCCCGCGTTTCGACTGCCGGATGGTCGGATGCAGGGCGGGCAATCCAGATGGTCGTCGACCCACTGCGACCCTCGGCCGACGATCCCCATATCGACGATCTCGGCATATCCAGTGCTGCGAAGTCTCGCGCTCGGCGGTGACCTTCTCGCGGCGCGCACGGATTCTCGCGGCGCGCATGAATTCGCGGGCGAAAACGTGCGCGGCGCGTGAATGGGTGCGCGGGAACAGTGGGAGTGTGACGCGGAAGGTGCTGGCGATGACGTGTTCGAAAGGGGCTCACATCACAGAGTTTTGGATCCGGTAGCATCCACACGGACGGTGTCGAGTGCACCCCCAGGTGCCTAGGCGGTGTCTTCCGAATCGCGGGTCCAGCGTTCCGGCCACAGACGTGGCTGGGGTTTCTCAGGCAGTTGGCACCCGTGTCGCGATGTCTGCCGAACTACGAATGGCGTCGAGTAGCCGGTGCATGTGGACCCCGTCATCGAATGTCGGGACCGTAGTAGCGCCGGTTCGGATGTCCTGTGCCAATGCCACATACAGTCTCGCGACATTGCCGACTTCGGTGCCGAGCGTCATTCCCGCCAGCGGGTCCTCGCCCTGCAGCGGCTGCCAGGAGCCCGCACCGCGGGAACCTTGCAGGCGCAGTTCGCTTAACGAAATGCCGCCCGCCCCGTTGGCGCCGGAGACGATCGCCAGATCCCCTGCGGTGCCCGAGATCTCTATCCGAGTGTGACCGTTGGTCACCTTGGAATCGTGGATGTGAGCCGACACCACGACTCCGTCTGCGGTTACGGCGTCGAACAGCAGATGGTTCGGCGTGGTGACAGCGATTGCCGTGCCGGTTTCCTGGATCAGGGCATGCGGGTGGCGGATGGCGAGCCGTGCCGACAGGTCGGTGAAATCGCCGATCAGGTACTCGACCGCGTCGAGCGTGTGGCCGCCGACAATCTCCACGATTCCCGCACCATTGCGCTGGTCGAGAGTGTAGGCCGCCCAAGCCGGTACCTGCGTGCCCGCACCCAGGTGACGTGCGGAGTACACGGTTGCCGAAACAACGTTGCCCACATAACCTTCCGCGAGCAACTGGCGGGCACGGGCGATCGCCGGCGAGTATCGGGTCTGCAGGCCGACCACGTGGTGGATGCCCGCGTCCGAGGCGAGCTCGGCCAACGATTCGGCCTCAGCGGTGTTCAGTGCGAGCGGCCACTCGCAATAGACATGTTTGCCCGCCGCCAGCGCCATGCGGATCAGCTCCGCATGCGCGGGCACCTTCACCGTGATCGCCACCAGATCGACCTCGGGATCCTCCGCAAGTTGGCGTGGATCGGTGAAGGCGTGCCTCGCGCCGAATATCCGCAACGCCCGCTGCGCACTCTCCGCACGGCTCGTGCCGACAGCGGTGATACGGAAGTCCTCGAGCGCCTGAAGTGCGGGAACATGTGCGCGCACGTGCCCAGCCGCGGTCGGGACTGGCGCCGACGATACCCACCCGAATAGGGTCCATGATCACTCCTGAGATAAGCGGACCTGTCGAGTCCGTTTATAGCTAACCGGACTCGCTGAGTCCAGTTGTTAAGCTGGTGGACGTGATCAGTGCCGTGGACCGACTACTCGCCGACGAGTCTGGCCAGGCACCCCGTGCGGATGCTCGGCGCAACCTCGAGCGCTTGGTCGCAGCGGCGCGGTCGGCACTGGCCGAGATCGGGGTTGAGGTCACCGCTCAGGAGATCGCTCAGCGTGCCGGAGTCGGCAAGGGCACCTTCTATCGGCGGATTCCCTCGCGGGAGACGCTGCTGCAGGTCGTCCTGGAGGAAGTGCTGGACGAGATGATCTTCAGCGCCGATCGCGCGATCGCCGACCCTGATCCATGGCGCGGGTTCACCGACTTCGCCTCCGTGTATGTGCAACTGCGCACCGAAAGCTGCGGCGCCAACGAGGCGCTGGGCGGCGCCGGTTTCCCGGGTTTGGATCGATTGCTGGCCGAAATACGTGCACGGATCAGGCGTTTGGTCGAAGCCGCGCAGAGCACGGGCGAGATGCGACGGGATATCGCCTGGCAGGACGTAGCTTTTCTGCTCGCGGGAGTCTCGACCGACTCACACACCATCGGGCTTCAGGCCGACAGCGGTCAGTGGCGCCGCAACCTGCAGATCGTCCTCGACGGACTCAGGGACCGCAACCGCTCCTAGCGTTTCTCTCGAATACTCCGTCTCGACTGGCGGATCATGTCTCGCATAAGTGACCCTGACTTCTCCATCGGTACTGTCGCGGCCGACAACGGCGCCGGTGCGCTCGCGCACGTCCGGGCGCTGTACCTCGCGTGGCGATGTGCAGGACGACGGGGTCCGGCCTCAGCGCTGTTGTCGCTGGCGGCGGGCGCCGAGCAGCAGTGCGAGGGCCAGGATGACGCCACCCGCCAAAAGTAGCGTGCGGGTACCCGTGTGGTTGTCGGGTTCATCGGCGGGCTGTGCCTCGTGGTCGGTGTCTTTCGGTGGTGGGGAGGCGAGTCCCGCAGCGACTTTCGTGGATGCGGACTTGGTTTCGGGGAGCTTGCCGACGGTGGCGCTCTTCGGCAGGGCGAAACCGTAGTCGAGCAGGCGCGCGGCCTGTTCCCACGGACGCAGCGGCAGCACATCGGCTTTCAACAGCGTCACGACGAGTCGGCGGCCATCGCGCTGGGCCGCGGCGACGAAGGTCTGTCTGGCATCGTCGGTGTAACCGGTCTTGCCGCCGAGCGCACCGTCGTAGTCGTAGAGCAGGTGGTTGTCGTTTGCGACGGGGAAACCCGGATGGTCTTTGTCGTCAGGGTTTTTCGGGTCCTTGGGGTAGCCGGGAAAGTCGACTTGTTCGGTGTGGATGAGTTCGGCGAACAAGGGAATCGTCATGGCCTCGCGGAACAACACCGACAGGTCGTAGGCCGAGGTGCTCATGCCGGGACCGTCCAGGCCGGACGGGCTGGCGGTGCGAGTATCCAAGGCGTACAACGACTTTGCCAGCTCGTTCATCTTCTGCACGGCACCGGCCTCGCCGCCGAGTTGGGCGGCGATGGCATGCGCGGCATCGTTGCCCGACGCCATGATCAGCGCCTGCATGAGCTGTCGGTTGGTGTAGCGGCCACCGGGACCGATGCCGACACGGGTGCCATCGGCGTTCGCGTCCTCTTGTGTCCCGGTGACGGTCTTGTTCAGGTCGAGGTTGCGCAGTGCGACGGTCGCGAGCAGCACCTTGATCGTGCTGGCGGGCCGGTAGCGCCCGTGCGGGTCCTTGGCGGCGAGCACCTCACCGGTATCGAGATCCGATACCTGCCAGGCCGTGGCCGAAATGTCCTGCGGCACTGGTGGTGCGCCGCGCGGGATGACGACGCCGCATTCCCCCAGGCGTGAGCCGCCGACCGGCGGAATCGGTACGGCCAGCGCGGTCGGCGTCGGCTGTCCGGGTTCGGGGACCTCGGATTCGTCGATCGGATTGGGCGGCTTCGTCTTCTGCGGGCAGCTGTCGGTATTCGGGGTGCTGAACGGCGTCGTCGTCGCGGTAGTCGGCGTTGCCTGCGAAACGGTCGCGGCAGGGCCCCAGGTCACGGCTGTTACGGCCAGTGCAGAACCGAGGCAGAGTGCGACGAGGAGGCGAAGGTCCCGGGTGCTCATCGGCTGCGAGCCTACTGACCGGCCGCGTTGTGGGCGGGGAAGAGGCACGGATGGATCTAGTATTGACAGGAACTACTAAATGAGAGTTACTATCAAAAAGTTGTAACTATCATTTTATGGAGGGGTTATGAAGACAGACTCGACTCGCCGCTGGTTGGCGCTGGGGGCGCTGGCCTTGGCAATGCTGACCATCGGCCTGGATATGACCGTGCTGACCGTCGCGCTGCCCACGCTCGCCGTCGACCTGAATGCGAATACCGGCGCGCTGCAGTGGTTCAGTTCCGCATACACATTGGCGCTCGCGGCCGTGATGCTGCCCGCGGGCGCGCTCGGCGACCGCTACGGCCGCAAGAAGCTGCTGCTCGGCGCGCTGGTGCTGTTCGGTGCGGCCTCGCTGGCCTGCGCCTTCGCCACCACCGCCGGTCAACTCATCGCGGCCCGCGTGGTACTCGGCGTCGCGGCGGCGGTCATGATGCCGCTATCGATGGCGGTGCTGCCGGTGCTGTTCCCGGATTCGGCGCAGCGGGCCAAGGCCATGAACATTTGGGTCACCTCGACCGCACTGGGACTGCCGCTCGGTCCGATCCTCGGCGGCTGGCTGATCGATAACTTCTGGTGGGGTTCGGTATTCCTGATCAACGTTCCGATGGTGGTGCTCGGTGCGGCGGCCGTCGCGGCCCTGGTGCCGGAATCGCGGAACCCGGATCAGCGGCCGATGGATTTGCCGGGCATTGTGCTGTCGATCCTCGGCATGGTCGGCGTCACTTACGGATTCATCCGGCTCGGTGATAAGGGGTGGGGCAACGGCCTCGGTTGGGGTGCGCTGCTCGGTGGTGTCGTGATCGTCGCGGCGTTCATCGCGTGGCAGCGGCGTGCGAGCTTCCCGCTGGTCGATCTGGGCCTGTTCGGCAGCCCCGGTTTCCGCTGGGGCGCGGCGTTCACCGTGATCATTACCTTCGGCCTGTTCGGCCTGTTCTTCACCGTGCCGCAGTACTTCCAGGCGGTCCTCGGCGTCGACGCGCTCGGCAGCGGAGTGCGGCTGCTGCCGATGATCGCCGGACTGCTGGTCGGATCACGGCTGGGTGATCGGTTGCTGCCGAAACTGGGACCGGCGCTCATGGTGGCGCTCGGCCTGACGGTGCTGGCAGTCGGCATGGGCTTGGGCGGGCTGACCGAGCTGGGGACCTCGTACTGGTTCGTGGCCCTGTGGGTCGGGTTGACCGGCGCGGGCATGGGCCTCGGACTGCCGGTCGGTATGGCGGTCGCGTTGGACAATCTCGAGGTGGCCCGCGCGGGCGTCGGCTCGGCGCTGGTGCAGGCGCTGCGTCAGGCGGCGGGAACCATCGCGGTGGCGCTTCTCGGCACCGTGCTGGCTACCGTGTACCGCGACGATCTCGGGGTGCTGAATGTCGATCCGATCCGCGACAGCGTGAATTCCGGTGTGGCAGTCGCGAAGTCGACCGGCAATGCCGCCATGCTGGAGCAGGTGCAGTCGGCGTTCGTCGGCGGGATGAGCGCGATGCTGTGGGTGTGTGCGGCGATCTGTGCGGTGGCGGTGCCGCTCGCGCTGCGGGTGTTGCCACGGCGGTCGACGGCCGCGCCGCAAAGCCCGGAGGCGATACCGGACGCGCTGGTGCCGGTTGATGGGCCAGAATCGACATATGTCGGTTGAGCTGCCCGCGGACGGGACGGCCGCGCAGAGCCTGCGCGAGCGGAAGAAGGAACGGACCCGCCGGACGATTCGCGAAGAAGCGTTCCGGCTGTTCCGTGAGCAGGGCTACACCGAGACCACCATCGAGCAGATTGCCGCGGCGGCCGAGGTATCACCCAGTACTTTCTTCCGCTATTTTCCGACCAAGGAACAGCTGGTGCTCGCCGACGATCTCGATCCGCTGATGATCGACGCGATACGAGCCCAACCGCACGACATCCCGCCGATGACGGCGTTCCGCAATGCGGTCGGGGAGGTATTCGCGAATCTGCCCGTGGCCGAGCTGGCATTCGAACAGGAGCGTCAGGCGCTGCTGTATCACGTGCCCGAGCTGCGCGCCGCCATCGGACTGGAACTGCAACGCGGCATCGACCTGATGGCGGGCCTGCTCGCCGAGCAGATGGGTCGGGATGCGGACGATTTCGAGATTCGCGTGACCGCCGGTGCTATCGCGGGGGTCGCGCTCGGCATCGCGAGGTTCAACCCGTTGAATGCCGAGAACCTCAATCGCGCACTGGATTTTCTAGAGGCGGGGTTACCGCTCGGCAAGCAATAGTGCTGCCGAGCGGCCGAAAATCCTAGGCGGACTTGGTAACCGGGCACCCATGTGCCAATGGGCCGAGCAGCTTGTTGTTGTCGTAGAAATGCTCGAGTTCGAGAATGCGCAGGTCGTCGCTGACCCTGGCGATCGTCACGCCGAACATCTCGATCAATGCGCCGGTGGGCTGGTGGCCCTTGTATTCACCGTCGTAGCGACCCCAGTGCCGCCAGCGGAAGGTGACAGCGGGTGGTCCGGCCAGCACCTCGAGCACCTCCCAGAAGAAGCCGTTCGGGAAGGCGGTGTGGAAGGTCGCGTGCGAGGACTCGAAGGTCTCCCGCTCGACCTCGTAGTAGGGGTTATCGCCGATCAGGATGTTGTAGCTGCCGATCCGCGCGAATTCCTCGGCGTCCTGCCATGGTCCGCCGTTGACCCGGCCCCGGTAGTGCTCGGCGACCAGCGACACCCAGGTCGCAGGGTCCTTCTTGTGTGAGACCTCCATCTCGAAGACCCGCACCAGATCCTCGACGATGGCCTCGAGCGAGCCCGCCGCGTGGTCGGTGGTGCGCTCGCGCGGCACGGTTTCGTTGGTCAGGTGGTAGTCGGGCGCGCCGTTGCGCCAATCCTCGGCCCGCGTCGCGGCGACCACCGCGTCCCGGCCCTGCAGCCACAGCGGCGTCTCGGTTGTGGAATCCGGTGTATCAACTGTCATCTCGGCTCTCGCCCCTTCGAAGAGATCGGACGCGAGGCAGGCTAACAGCCGGTTGGTCTGTTGTCGCGGCAGGAGTGTCGAGGACGGGAATTTGCCGAACTCTAATGTCTCCCAGCAACTTTCGAGTTTTAAATGATGATGTGTCACATTCTACCGGATGTGTGCAGTGCGCGGTGCGGCGAATCGTCGTCCATGGTGGCGAAGAAGCCGCCGATCACATCCTCGATCTCCGAAATCGACTGTGCGCAATACAGAATCGGTTGGTAGTGGGTGATGTCGTAGACGGCGGTGCCCATCGTCGCCACGTCCAGCGGTCGCAGCTCGGCGTGCTGGAACTCCTCGATCTCGCCGTAGGAGGACAACAATCCGGCTCCGTAGCAACGGATTTCGCCGTGCTCGCGGACCACACCGAACTCCATGGAGAACCAGAAGACATCGGCGAGGAACTTCAGCGCAGTCTCGGTGGTCAGCCGGGCGACGGCCGCGCCGACCGCCTCGTAGATAGCGGCGAAGCGCGGGCTGGCGATCTGATTGGCGTGTCCGATGATCTCGTGGATGGCATCGGGTTCCGGGGTGTACAGCGGGGCCGAATGGTGCCGGATGTACTGGGTGGAGTGGAAGGTTCGATCGGCGAAGGAACCGAAGAACTCGCGCAGCGGCACCAGGCCGGCGGCAGGCACATACCGGAATCCGGTCAGCGGGGTCAGTGCCGCGGAAACCTCGTCGAGCTGCGGAATGTGGTCGCTCGGCAAATCGAGCCGGGCCGCGGCCGCGAGCACTTCGGTGGCGGCGTACTTCTGGTGTTTGCGTGCGAGTTCGGCCGACACGATGCGCCACACCTGTTGTTCCTCATCGGTGTAGTCGATATGCGGCAACGCTTTATCCGGTGCGTAATCCAGCGCCAGCGCGGCGATCGCATTGCGGCGGGCGCGGTAATCCGGATCGTGCACGCCTGGGTGCTCGTCGCTCAGGTGCACCATGACATCGCCGTCGCCGGATCGGGTTACCGGCGAGTACAGCTGAGCTTCGGTGAACATACCTCGATGCAAGCACCGCCGGTCGGTTGCGACAACAAAAGCCCGTCCAGCTGGACAAACTGCCTAGCTGGGCGGACTTATTCGCGTTATTACCGGCAGTAGACCGGCTGGGGCTGCGGCGAGCTGATCAGTGGTGGCCGTGCATTTCGTGCACCACCGCATGGCCCTTGCCGCGGCCGATCATCCACTTGTTGACCGGTGTGGTGAGGATGAAGGCGACCGCCAGGGACAAGGCGAGTGTCGCCCAGAACATGACCGTATCCAGGTGCGCATCCATCGCACCGGGCACAGCCAGGATGATGGCATTGTCGACGATTTCCATGACCGTGATCGAGACCGTATCCGCGGCCAGCGCGGTGGTGATCGCGGCAGCCAGCGGCAGACCCGCTTTCAGGACGCCGCGCATGGTCAGTGCGTAGCCGAAGAAGAAGGCCAGCGCGATCGCTAGCACCATTGTCGCGGTGTTGTTCCAGCCGAGCGCGGTGCCGATCACCATGCCGAGAATTTCACCGATCGCGCAACCGGTGAGGCAGTGCAGCGTGGCCTGAGCGGCCATTTGCCAGGACGCTGGAGCCTGCTGCTCGGGGTTTGCGTGCCGAGTGTGCTCGGCGGCTGCCGCATGCGCGGAATGTGCTGCATGCCCAGCATGTTCGTGGTGTCCGATGGACGTTCCGTGCTCGTGCTCCATGTCGGGAACTATACCCCGGTAGGGTAATTAGTCAACACGGATTCCGGCTGTTGTGCCCGATTTGCCAGACGTGGGCGAGCCGGATAAAGCAATATGGCGAATGTACGAAGGAGGGCGCATGAAATCCGTGCGGATCGATCTCGACCAGAAACTGCTCGCCGCCGCGGCCGCCATCATGGGCACGTCGACGAGCAGCGCCACCATCAACGAGGCGCTGCGCCGAATCGTTGTGCACGAGCGGCAACTTCACCATCTGGAGCGATTGGCTGCCGGTGTGCTGTGTGCCCTGCCCGGTCCCGAGATCGCGGTTGCCGACGGCTGAGCGGAACTCTGTCGTCCCAGCGATTGACCCTGACGCAGGGGAAACCCCTCAGTATGGTCGGCATGATTACGAAAACCACTGCGATGCAGCATTTCGCGGTTCACCACGACGGGGTCGTAATCCCGGTGTGTCGCGGCGGCGGGGGACGACCGCTGATCCTGTTGCCCGGGCTGCTCACGGCACAGGCCGATCTGCATGAGTTGACCGAGCTGTTGCGACGCGACCACGACGTAGTGACCTTCGATCTGCGGGGCCATGGCCTCACTTCGGCCGCCGACCGGTACACCTTCGATTCGTACCTGAGTGATTTCGTCGCCGTCATGGCGAAGCTGCAGCGCCTCGACCTACCCTCGCCGCCCGTGCTCGTTGGCCACTCGCTGGGCGCGGACCTGATCGTGCACTACGCCTGCGCGTATCCAAGCGCCGTGGCCGAGCTCGTTCTCATAGACGGAGCGAACCCGGTGCCCGAACCGTTCATCAGCGAGGCCGACCTACCGGAGTTCCGTGCAATGTGGGAGGACTTTGCAACGCGCCAGGAGGCCACCAAGGGCTCCTCACGTCAGGTCTCGCTCACCGCGCAGGACATTCTTGACCTCAATCTCGAGCTGGATGTGATCCGGTCCGGAATCCTTGACCAGTATCGAAAGATCGAGTGTCCGATCAGCATGGTCATGTCGACCTCGATGGCGGGCGACAGTAGTGACGGGCGGACATTGTGGCGCAACCAGAACTGGCGTGCCGGCGTCGAGCGGCTCGTCCGCGAGCGGCCGCACATCTCCACATCCTGGCTCGACGCCGGTCACGGGCTGGTCATCACTCACGCCCCGCAGATCGCCCAGATTATCGGGAATACGCAGGCTCAGCCGGTCAGGCGACTTCGTGAATAGCTCCCAGGTTCAGGAGACGGGCTCGATGCTGACCATCGGCGAGCTGGCGTCGTACGCCGGAGTGACGGTGCGGGCGGTGCGGCACTATCACGCCAAGGGGCTGTTGCCGGAGCCGGAGCGGGACCACTCCGGCTATCGGAGGTACGGCGCTGGCGACTTGGTCGAGTTGATCAAGATCCGAACCCTCGCCGAGGCGGGGGTTCCGCTGACACGCGTGCGTGAGCTGCTGCAGGCCGACCAGGAGGAGTTCGTCGCGGCCGTCGCTGACATCGACAAGCGGCTACGGGCGCAGATCCGGGAGCGGCAGCGGCACCGCGAGCGGATCGCTCGCCTCGCCGCCGGGGACAACCTGGTGCTGCCGCGGGAGGTAGTCGAGTTTCTCGACCGGCTGCGGGCGCTCGGGGTCGACGAGCGGATCGTCCGGGTCGAACGGGACGGGTGGATTCCGCTGGCCGCGCACTCACCCGAGCGAGTCCCGGAATGGGTGGCACGCAAGCGGGAGCAGCTCGCCGTCCCGCAGCTCATCGACTTCTATCTCACCCTGGGCCAGGCACTCGACTGGTCCGACCACGACCCACGGTTGGTCGAGCTGGCCGACAATACGGCCGCCTACCTCACGCAGCTGGCCGACAAGCAGGGCGAGGAACACATCGGCGATGTCGACATCGAGCCGCCGCTCGCCATGCTGCTGGACACACTGGCACTCGATACCGCGCCGCCGGCGCGTCGACTGGTCGAGCTACTGACGAAGCGAGGCTGGACCGGGTGGACGAAGCTCGAGCGCGTGGACCGCGAACAGCGTGCGACCGCAACACCTCCTCCTCTCGGTCGCCGACCACGTGCCCGGTGACAAATCAGCTGCCTCGTCACAGGTGTGCAGACCATGGTCGCCATCGCGTTCGACCTGTCGGTGGGGGCTGGCATGATGCGCAAGATCGCACCGCATTCGAGGGGGAATGATGTCGGTACCCATCACCAAACTGCCATCCGGGCAACGTCCACGGGAACGGCTGCTGACGCTCGGACCGCACGCGCTCAGCGACAGCGAATTACTCGCCGTGCTGCTGCGCCAGGGACGCAAGGGCGAAAGCGCACTGGATATGGCCGCCGAAATGATCGCCGAGCACGGCGGCATCGCCGGTTTGGCTGCCGCGCGGCCAGAGGAATTATCGCGGCGCGCGGGCGTCGGGGAGGCCAAGGCCGCGGCCATCATCGCCGCCTTCCACCTCGCCACCAGGGCCCGCAACAGTCCGGAAACCGCCCCGCGTCTGGATGGCGTCGCCGATATCGTCCGGGTGGCGCTGCCGCTGTTCGCCGGTGCCCGCGTCGAACGGCTGCTGGTGCTGGTGTGCGATGCGCAGAATCGATTGCGGCACAAGGTATTCGTCGCCGAGGGTGCGATCGATCAGGTCGCCGTCCCGGTCCGCGAAATCCTGAATACCGTGCTGCGCCACGACGGTCGCGCCTTCGCGGTCGTGCACAATCACCCCTCCGGCGATCCGGTCCCCAGCTTCGACGACCGTCGAGCGACCAGCCTGCTCATCGAATCCGCCCATACCGTCGGCCTGCGCTTCCTGGACCACGTGGTGATTGCGGGGGAGAGGTGGGCCAGCGCCGCACCGCTGCACCGGTCAACGCAATGATGCTGCGGCGCAATAGGAATGGCATAAGACCGCATGCATCCTATGTGAGAACAGCTGCAGCCTGCTGATCCGGTGTGTTGCGGTCAGCGGGGCAGTACCGGAATGCGTTGCAGCAGTGCGGGCGTCGGCTCGTCGACACTCGCCGCGAAGTCGTCGTGCCTGGTGACCCACCGCACCACGAACGGGCACACCGGCACGATCCGGCGGCCGCTCGCCACGGTGTCCGCCAGCGCGTCGTGGATCAGAACGCTGCCCAATCCCCGGCCGCCGAACGCCGGATCGACCTCGGTCGCATAGAAGACACGGTGCACACCGGCATCGAAATACAACTCCTCGCCGACAGTCGCGCCATCGAGTCGGATCTCGTACGCATTGCGCGCCGGAACGCCGACTACCTCTACTTTCGGTTCGGCTCTGTTTACTGTTCGCTCGCTCATGCCCCGTGGAACGCATCCGTACCGCCGTTTATTGCGCAGACGACGAAGGCCGCCCGCGTCTTTCGATGCGGGCGGCCTTCGGGTGCCTCGGGTCAGCGTGCGAACAGCAGTGCGCGTTTGACTTCCTGGATGGCCTTGGTGACCTCGATGCCGCGGGGGCAGGCATCGGTGCAGTTGAAGGTGGTGCGGCAGCGCCAGACGCCTTCGACGTCGTTGAGGATGTCGAGGCGTTCGCGGGCGCCTTCGTCACGGCTGTCGAAGATGAAGCGGTGTGCGTTCACGATCGCGGCCGGGCCGAAGTAGCTGCCGTCGCTCCAGTACACGGGGCAGGAGGTGGTGCAGCAGGCGCACAGGATGCACTTGGTGGTGTCGTCGAACCGGGCGCGGTCGGCCTGACTCTGGATGCGCTCGCGGGTGGGCTCGTTACCCGAGGTGATCAGGTAAGGCTTCACGGCACGGAACGCGTCGAAGAACGGCTCCATATTGACCACGAGGTCCTTCTCCACGGGCAGGCCGCGGATCGGCTCGACGGTGATGGTGAGGGACTTGCCGCTCTTGGGCAGCATGTCCTTCATCAGCACCTTGCAGGCCAGCCGGTTCACGCCGTTGATCCGCATGGCATCCGAACCACAGACACCGTGCGCGCACGAGCGCCGGAAGGTGAGCGTGCCATCCAGGTAGGACTTGATGTAGATGAGCACGTTCAGGAAGCGGTCGGTCGGCAGTACCGGCACCTGGAAGGTCTCCCAGTGCGCGCCCTTGTCGTCCTCCGGGTTGAACCGGGCGACCTTGACGTCGACCATGACCGAGCCCTCGGGCACCGGTGCGGCCTTCTGCGGGGGTGTTTCGAGTACGGCAGTCATCAGTACTTACGCTCCATCGGCTCGTAGCGGGTCTGCACCACCGGCTTGAAGTCGAGGCGGATATCGGAGATGAGCTCCGCACCCTCCTTGTAGGCCATCGTGTGCCGCATGAAGTTGACGTCGTCGCGGTCCGGGTAGTCCTCGCGGGCGTGGCCGCCGCGCGATTCCTTGCGGTTGAGCGCGCCCACCACGGTGACCTCGGCCAACTCCAGCAGGAAGCCCAGCTCGACGGCCTCGAGCAGGTCGCTGTTGTAACGCTTGCCCTTGTCCTGCACCGTGATTCGGGTGTAGCGGTCCTTGAGCGCGTGGATATCGGTGAGCGCCTGCTTGAGGGTGTCCTCGGTGCGGAACACCGCGGCGTTCATATCCATCGTGTACTGCAGTTCGGTGCGGATATCCGCGACCCGCTCGTTGCCGTGATCCGACAGCAGCATGGCCAGCCAGTCCTGCACCATCTGCGCCGGGCTCGCCGGCATCTCGACGAACTCGGTACGCTGGGCGTACTCCGCGGCGGCGATGCCGGAGCGGCGGCCGAAGACATTGATGTCGAGCAGCGAGTTGGTGCCGAGGCGGTTGGAGCCGTGCACCGAGACGCACGCGCACTCACCGGCGGCGTACAGGCCGGGCACCACATCGGTGTTGTTGCGCAGCACCTCGCCGCGGATCCGGGTCGGGATGCCACCCATCACGTAGTGACAGGTCGGCATGACCGGCACCAGTTCCTTCACCGGGTCCACACCCAGGTAGGTGCGCGCGAATTCGGTGATGTCGGGCAGCTTTTCCTCGAGCACGTCCTCGCCGAGGTGGGTCACGTCGATGTAGACGTAGTCCTTGTTCGGTCCGGCGCCGCGACCCTCGAGCACCTCGAGCACCATGGAGCGGGCGACGATATCGCGCGGCGCGAGGTCCTTGATGGTGGGGGCGTAGCGCTCCATGAAGCGCTCACCGCTGGCGTTGCGCAGGATGCCGCCCTCACCGCGGACGGCCTCGGAGATCAGAATGCCCAGACCGGCAAGGCCTGTCGGGTGGAACTGGTGGAACTCCATGTCCTCCAGCGGCAGACCCTTGCGGAACACGATCGCCATACCGTCACCGGTCAGCGTGTGCGCGTTCGAGGTGGTCTTGTACATCCGGCCGGAACCGCCGGTGGCGAAGATGATCGACTTCGCGTGGAACACGTGCAGTTCGCCGGTGGCCAGCTCATAGGCGACCACACCGGTCGCGACCGGACCCCGATCAGTCTCGGACATGACCAGGTCGAGCACATAGAACTCGTTGAAGAACTCCACGTCGTGCTTGACGCAGTTCTGGTAGAGCGTCTGCAGGATCATGTGGCCGGTGCGGTCGGCGGCGTAGCACGCGCGGCGAACCGGGGCCTTACCGTGATCGCGGGTGTGACCACCGAAGCGGCGCTGGTCGATCTTGCCCTCGGGCGTGCGGTTGAACGGCAGACCCATCTTCTCCAGGTCCATCACCGCGTCGATGGCTTCCTTGGCCATGATCTCCGCGGCGTCCTGGTCGACCAGGTAGTCACCACCCTTGACGGTGTCGAAGGTGTGCCATTCCCAGTTGTCTTCTTCGACATTGGCCAATGCGGCGCACATGCCGCCCTGGGCCGCGCCGGTGTGACTGCGGGTCGGGTAGAGCTTGGTCAGGACGGCGGTGCGGGCTCGGGGACCGGCCTCGATCGCCGCGCGCATACCGGCGCCACCGGCACCGACGATGACGACGTCGTAGCGGTGCTCCTGAATCCGGGATTCACTCATGCCTGCACCTCGCTACGCTCGGCTCCGGCATGTGTGAAACACGCTGTGTCGATGATTCGTTCGCTGCGCTCACTCATCGGAGTTCGCCTGTTCCTAACTGATGTTGGGGTCGAAGGTGAAGATGACGTAGGTGCCAACGCCCACGATCAGGATCATCGAGATGGCCAGCAGGGTGTTCAGCCAGAACCGGGTCGAGTCCTTGCGCGAGTAGTCCGCGATCACGGTGCGCAAACCGTTGCCGCCATGCAGTTGGGCGAGCCAGAGCATGGTCAGATCCCAGAACTGCCAGAACGGGCTGGACCAGCGGCCCGCCACGAAGGCGAAGTTCAGGCGCTTCACGCCGCCGTCGAGCAGCAGCATGATCGTCATGTGGCCCAGGACCAGCACGATCAGCAGCAGGCCGGACAAGCGCATGAACAGCCACGCGTACTTCTCGAAGTTGTTGTTGGAGCGGGCACGCGGCGAGCGGGGCAGATCCAGGCTCGCGGGCCGGTCGTAGGACTTACCGAGAATAGGTGCGTTCATGCCTGCACCTCGCTGGCGCTCGGCTCCGGCATAACCGCACTGGCGGCTGTGTTCATGATTCGTTCGCTTCGCTCACTCATGGGATCAGTGCTCCGTGAACAGGTAGAAGAACTGGCGGCCGACGGCCGGAACCACCAGCAGGAACCAGACGGCCAGAATCACCCAGAGCATCGTCTTCTGGTACTTCGGGCCCTTGCCCCAGAAGTCGACCAGAATCACGCGTACGCCGTTGAGCGCGTGGAACAGCACGCAGACGACGAGACCCATCTCCATCAGGGCGACGATGGGGTTCTTGTAGGTCTCGATGGCGTGGTCGTAGGTGTCGGGGCTGACCCGTACCAGTGCGGTGTCCAAGACGTGCGCGAAGAGGAAGAAGAAGATGGTGACACCGGTGATCCGGTGTAGCGCCCAGGACCACATTCCGGGGTCGCCTCGGTACAGCGTCTTCCGCTTCGGCTGTGCCGGAGCTTCTGTCGTGGTCATAGAGTGCGGTGCCTCCAACGTCGTTGATGGACCCGGTTGCAAGTCCGAGGCAGGCGACGTGGATGTAAATGCCCAGGTGGCTGCGCTTTGCTGCTCCAAATAGCTCGCGCGGGGCCCGCCGCCGGGAACCTGAACCGATCTGATCTGGACTCTAATCCCCTCGCAATCGCGGAACTAATTCGGCAGGCCGTGCGTTGCGCTACAGTCGAGCGAGTTAGGTTTACCTTTCTTGATGCGTAATGGGTTGTGCCGTGGCCCCTGCGCGGGCAAGTGCGGCTCGGTCCCTGAGGGGCCGCCGATATCAGACTGAGACCGAAAAATCTTGTGCGACAAGGCAATTCAAGTTATGTGCAATGCCTATGTGTCGAACTCGCGGTTTCCGGTCGGCGCCGGGGCTCTCAGTTCGACGGGCCGAATTGTGAGCGTCGGCAATGTGGAAAATGTCTCATTCGACGAACGATAACCTACTCATCGGTAACAGAAAACTATCGCAGATTCCGATCGGCGACAGCCGAAATTCGCTACGACGACATCCATCGGCGTCGTTCCAGCAACCGCGTCATGAGTTCGCGGTCCGCGGGACGCCCCGCGCCCGTGACGGCGACCAGGATCGAGCGTTCGGCGGCCCCGGCGTTGGGTGAACCCGAAGCCATCTGCGACCAGTGGTAGCGCACCTGAGCCTCGATGAAAGTGTGGTCGCTGCCCGCATCGCAGAGCAGCACCGCGCGATTGATCGGAAAGCGGTCGATCACCCGCTGCAGTTCGAACTGTGTTCCGGTGTTGGCCGGGACATATCCCGACAGATCGACCGCCACCAGGTCGACTCTGGCCAACAGCAGGTCGACCGCGCTCTTCCAGAAACTGCCGTGGCACAGCAGCGCGCGGACGGGGTAGCTACCGGCCGGATCGTGCACGCGTTCGGGCATATTGGTGATCCCGGTCAGCCGGTGCTTACCCGGCGGCAGCGGCTCGGATCCGAATCCGGCCAGCGCGGTGCGGAAGGTGCGCGGCGATGCGGCGAACATGGTGCGTATCGCGTTGTCGGCCCGCGCTCGGGCAACCTCCGCCGGGCTGACCGAACCCGAGCTACGCAGAATGTAGACATAGCCGAATTCACGCCACGCGCCGTGCAGGAAATTGCGAACTCTGGCCTGATTCTCGAACAGTCGCAGATAGGCGATCTCCAGCGGCGGTGATTTGAACACGTTGCGCGCGGCCGACACCACGGTCAACCGGTAGTCGACCGACTTCGGTTTGACGAACTGCACTCGCAACGGGGGGATCTCGGAGGCGCGAACGTAGCGGGGATCGGGCCCGAGGTGACTTAGCGCCGCGGCGTATGCCGGGTCACCGGACCACTTTTCGGCGATATAAGCCGCGTACCAGCGTCGCCAGCGTGGTAGTGCGAACGCGATGATGACCACCGATATGGCCGCGAGTATCGCGACCATCGGCACCACCGCCTCCGGAGCATCGCGCAGCGTGCCATCGGGGTCCTCGGTCTGCACGCCGAACAGCAGCACCGCAATGATCAGCCCGATCGGAATCACGACCCACCGCACCCGCCGCAGCGCGACCTGACGGTGCCCCCGGATTACCCGCAACTCGTTCAAATGCGCCTCGAGCGGCGGCACCAAAAGTGCGGCGCGATCGGGATGACGTTCGACCTTCCGGCGCACCCGATGCGCGCTGTACCAGGCATGCCAGTTGCGCGCCCCTTCGGAGCCGCGCTCCCACAACCCGAACCCACACAGGGGCGCCAGAAACAGCACGAACTGACGCCATCCCGACAAGGGCACCTGCGGCATACCGCTGTACAGAAAATCCGGTGCGAAGAAGATCAGTCCGATGAGTGCCGCCGCCCACGGCAGCGCAAGTGCGGTGTTGCCGAGCCCGGACCACAGTGCCTTCGATTCCGTCGCGCGCACACGTTGTCGAAGGTCCTCCGCGGTCATGCCGGCATCACTTCAGGACGGCGACGACGTAGGTGATCACGTAGGTGAGCGCGAATATCACCGGCACCCACTGCTCGAGGTGGGTGAGCGGCCGGTAGAGACGCCGGTTTCGGCCCTGACCGAGTGCGGTCCACTCCGCCCGCCAATACGGTGACGC
Source organism: Nocardia sp. NPDC049737 (assembly GCF_040674755.1). NCBI lineage: Bacteria > Bacillati > Actinomycetota > Actinomycetes > Mycobacteriales > Nocardiaceae > Nocardia > Nocardia sp. NPDC049737. Next base: position 239,209 of record NZ_JBFANH010000011.1, read on the forward strand.
GGGCAATCGCTCCTCCAGCGCGCCGACGACCTGATATTTGGCCGCATTGAGCTGACGGTAGGACCGCAGCAGGTAGTACCAGGCCCCGCACTGCACGACCAGCGCCACTGTCGGGCACACCAGCGTCCACACCGCGCGGCTCGGATGGAGTTGCAGCATCACGCCGATGATCGTGAAGGCGCTGGTGTTGAGAGTGAGGAAGAAGCTGTTGGTCAGGCTGCGGCGGGCGCTGATCCGGTCGGCCATCTCGACATACAGCTTGTACTGTTCGAGCACCGCGTCCTGGTACCGGCCCGCATAGCTTTCTGGCGTGACGTGCGAATTCCACAGGCCGTCGCTGATCGGGCTGGACACCGATGCCACCTTCCGGAGGGGCTGAAGGGAATTCGATGATATCCGAAATCTGTTGCCGCGCATCGAGATCTGGTCAGGCCGACGATCAGGTGTGGGGCGAACCGGGCGACATCGAGCATGGCCGGGAGAATTCGACCAGCCGAGTCGCCCGCCATACCGAAACCGCCCCAAGACCATGGAAGGTAGCGAACACGTGGATATCGACTGGAAACTATTGCGGACCAGCGCATATGAGGTCATGCAGCGGGCGTACGCGCCGTATTCTCGATTCCCGGTCGGGGCGGCCGGGCTGGTCGACGGGCGAGTGGTCGTCGGGTGCAATGTGGAAAATGTCTCCTATGGATTAGGGCTGTGCGCCGAATGCGTACTGATCGGGAACCTGTTCGCGGGCGGCGGTGGCCGGTTGCTCGCGCTCTCGGTCACCGATTCCCGGGGCGAAATCCTGATGCCCTGTGGGCGTTGCCGACAGTTGCTCTACGAACACGGCGGGGCCGATCTTCTGGTGGACCACAAGACCGGACCGGTTCCGCTTCGAACCCTGCTCCCCGACGCCTTCGGACCTGACGATCTGGATGCCGGACAGACCTAGGTTGTCCTCAGCAATTCTCTTCGACGATTTCGGCTTCCGTCGACCTCTCGACGTCCGCGAGCTGAGTCGGTGGGAGCCCCATCCAGTCCTGTGACTCGTCGCGTCAGCTTCAACTGGGATTCGCCGAAGCGCTCGTCGGCCTGGCGGATGCGGGCCTCGAGATCCGTCGCGCGGCGGTCCAGGTGTGCATGCGTCATTTCTCCCCCAAAACGTCGCTCCCCCAATCGTCGACTCGATGATGCGCAGAGGCTATCGGAGAGCACCGACAAGTTCCAGGCGGCGAGCGTGCCACGTGCCAGACTTGCCGGTGTGACGGCAGTGGACGCGGTTTCGATCATTACGGCCAAGCGGGACGGCGGAGAGCTGTCGGATGCGCAGATCGATTGGGTGGTGGATGGATTCACCAAGGGGGTGGTGGCCGACGAGCAGATGGCGGCGTTGGCGATGGCGATCGTGTGGCGGGGGATGACGCGTCGAGAGACAGCGCGGTGGACGAATGCGATGATCGCGTCGGGGCGGCGGATGGACTTCACGGATCTGCCGCGGCCGACGGTGGACAAGCATTCGACTGGTGGGGTGGGCGACAAGATCACGTTGCCGTTGGCGCCCTTGGTCGCGGCGTGTGGGGCTGCCGTGCCGCAGCTTTCCGGGCGCGGGTTGGGACATACCGGCGGGACATTGGACAAGTTGGAGGCGATCCCGGGGTGGCGGGCCGATGTGCCGGTGGCGCGGATGCGGGAGATCCTGTCCGATCCCGGCATCGGCGCGGTGGTGTGCGCGGCGGGTGCCGATCTCGCCCCCGCCGATAAGCGGCTGTACGCGTTGCGTGATGTCACCGGGACCGTCGAATCTATACCGCTGATCGCCAGCTCGATCATGAGCAAGAAGATCGCCGAAGGGACCGCCGCGCTCGTACTCGATGTGAAGGTCGGCTCCGGCGCTTTCCTGAAAACCCTGGACGGTGCGCGCGAATTGGCAACGGCCATGGTCGAACTCGGCACCGATGCCGGGGTGCGGACGGTGGCATTGCTGACCGCGATGGACACTCCGCTCGGACGCACCGCGGGCAATGCACTAGAGGTCGCCGAATCGGTGGAGGTGCTCGCCGGCGGTGGCCCCGCCGATATCGTCGAGCTGACACTCACCCTCGCCCGCGAGATGGTCGCTCAGGCCGGACTCGATATCGACCCGGCCGACGCCCTCGCCGATGGTCGCGCAATGGACCATTGGCGCGCCATGGTTCAAGCCCAAGGCGGCGATCCGGACGCGCCCCTGCCGCGTGCGAAGCACACCGAGACCGTGTGGGCCGCACACGACGGTGTGCTGACCCGCCTCGATGCGATGGCCGTCGGCATGGCCGCCTGGCGACTCGGCGCGGGCCGAGCCCGCCAGGGCGATCCCGTCCAATTCGGCGCAGGCATCGAAATGCACGCCAAGCCAGGCGATTTCGTGACCACAGGCCAACGCCTTCTCACCCTGCACACCGACACCACGCAAGCCTTCCCCGGCGCCCTCGCCGCCCTCGAGAACTCCTTCACCATCGGGACCGCGCCCCCACCGCAAGCCCCCTTGATCTTGGACCGCATCGCCCCCTGACACCACCGCACCCGAGTTCGCCCGGCGCGCAATTTCGTCGGCGCGCGAATTCGCATGGCACGCCCGAATCCCCGGCGCGCGTGAACCCGTCCGGCACACACGAACTTTTGCTCGGCGGACTCGGACTCGGACTCGGCTGCTGCGGACGGACTTGCCCGGGGGGTTCGAACGCACCGAGGTGGTGGGCAAAGGTTTGCGGCAAGCAGGCAGGAAACCGACCGCTACGTTAATTCTTGGCTGGTCAAAGGGGCTTTCCGGTACTCGAGGTGTGGCAATCGGCTACTCGAGCAGGGAAGTTGCCGATTATGTCTCGAGTGGGGATGGCGGAGAGCGCAATCACAGCCGCATGAATGGGTTGGTGCGGCTAACGTGTGGTCATGACAGGACCGATGCCTTTGACCCTTGCCTCGATCCGCCAAGCTCCCAAGGCGTTGTTGCATGATCATCTCGACGGTGGTCTGCGGCCCGCGACGGTTTTGGAGCTCGCCGCCGATTGCGGTTATGACGACCTACCCGCCGACAATGAGACCGAGCTGGCGGCGTGGTTCCGCGATGCGGCCGACAGCGGCTCGCTCGAACTTTATCTGGAGACCTTCGCGCATACCGTCGCGGTAATGCAGACCCCCGAGGGCCTGCGCCGCGTGGCTCGGGAATGTGCGGAAGACCTCGCCGCCGACGGTGTGGTCTATGCCGAAGTGCGCTTCGCTCCCGAACAGCATCTCGAGGACGGCCTCACCCTGGACGAGGTGGTCCAGCACACTCTCGCCGGATTCCGCGAGGGCGCGGCAGCCGCGGCCCGAGACGGTCACCCGATCGTGGTGATCTGCCTGCTCACCGCCATGCGGCATGCGGCACGTTCCCGCGAGATCGCCGAACTCGCGGTGCGGTGGCGCGATCGTGGCGTCGGCGGTTTCGATATCGCGGGCGCGGAAGCGGGCTTCCCGCCCAGCCGCCACCTGGACGCCTTCGAATACATGCGTGCCAATAGCGCGCACTTCACCATTCACGCGGGTGAAGCGTTCGGGCTGCCGTCCATCCACGAGGCGCTGGCATTCTGTGGATGTGACCGGCTCGGCCACGGTGTGCGGATCACCGATGACATCACCGTTTCCGGCGCGATCGAAGACGCGCAGCTCGGCCTGGTCGCGAACTATGTGCGGGATGCGCGAATTCCGCTCGAGCTCTGTCCATCCTCGAATGTGCAGACCGGCGCGGTTCCCTCACTCGACAAGCATCCGTTCGATCTGCTGGCGCGGCTGCGCTTCCGCGTCACCGTCAATACCGACAACCGCCTGATGAGTGACACCAGCATGAGCCAGGAGATGCTCAAGCTGGTCGACACCTTCGGCTATGGCTGGAGCGACCTCGAACGCTTCACCATCAACGCGATGAAGTCCGCGTTCATCCCGTTCCCCGAACGCCTGCGCATCATCGACGACATCATCAAACCCGGTTATGCCGTGCTGCTCGGCTAGTTACTTCTCCTGCGTGAGCCGGGACTCGAAGTTGCGCTCCAGGTCCCGCCAGCTCTGGGCCTCCGCGGCGAACGGCGGGTTGGGGGCCAGGCGGGTCGGGTCCGGGTTCAGCAGGTAGGAGACATACCAACCGAGCGGGGTGGACTGCGCCAGCGCCTGCTCCACCGTGTCGTCGTCGGCGTAATCGGCTGCGTCGGTGAACAATTCGACCGCAAGATCGAGCTGTTCGATATCGACCGCCTCCGGGCCCTCGGCCAGGTCGTCGGCGAGACCGGGCAGCACGTAGACGTTCTCGTCGGTCACCTCGACCTCGAGCGAACCGTCGACGGCGGCGGTCTGCACATCGGTGTAGGTGCTCACCCGCGCCAGCTCGTGCTCATGGTCATCGGCCAGGTAGCGGGCCAGCGCGCGCTCGGAGCCGAAAACGGTGATGGAGCCGTCCTTGCCGAGGAAGATCGGCTCGTCGTCGAGGTAGCAGCGCAGCGTGAAGTAGGTGCCGTCGGAGGTGACAATCTTGACCGGGTCGATGCCGACCTCATGCCAGAACGACTCGTCTTCCTCGTCCTCCCCCTCTTCGTCCTCCTCCTCGTCCTCCGCATCGAGGTCGACGGATTCGAACTCCTCGTCCTCCTCGCTGTCGGCCGCGTCATCGGCGTCGACGACGTTCTCCTCCGCGGCGAGCAACTCGGCCTCCGCGACCGCGACCGCCTCGGCATCGACCTCGGGGGTCTGCACCACAGAGTCGATGGCGTCGAGGACGTCGTCCCAGCCCTTGGCGATGGCAGCGCCGATCTGATCCCACAGCTCCTCGCCGTCGCGCCCGACGAAGGCGCTCACGCCGCTGGCCAGCGCGCCGACCACCGGATGGGAGCCGAAGAACTTGGTCACCGTCTCCAGCTCGCACACCTCACCGATATTGCGCACCATGCTGAGCGTGTCGTCGAGCTCGGCGATGGTGTCCACGTCGGGATCGCCCGCGACCAGCTCCGGCACCCCGACCAGATCGAAGGTGAAGTTCTCCTCCGGCTCCAGTTCGGCCGCCGACAGCCCGGCCACGACCTTCCACGCCGGATGGTCCACGAGATCGTTATCGGAGTTGGTCCGGATGAACGCGGCCAGCTCCGCGACGGTCTCGAAACCGTAGAGGGAGTCCTCATGTCCGAGGAACGCCTCCCACTCGTCATCACCGTCGCGCCAGCGCGGTGCCCACAGGGTGACGAGATCGCCGTCGGTCAGGCCGAGCTCGATCGGGACGATGTCTCCAGAAGCCATGTGCGGAAGCCTATCGACCTTCCGAGTCAGTGACTATCCGGCCCGCCCCCAACTCTTCCCGAATCACCCTCCGGCGCGACCGCGAACGACTCGTTCAGTGTCGCAACGACCTTCGATCGCTGCGTGCCGGCGTCCTCAGCGGCCTGCCGACAGGCCCATACGATCAGCTGACCGACCTCGGCAGGCGGCAGCGAAGTGACCGACTCCGACAGGCTCAGGGCGACCAGCGCGCCGTCGCTGTTCACCTCGACGCTGACCGTCCCGTCCTCGGTCCGGAACCGGCCATGCACCTGCTTGAGGCCGTACAGTGCGGCCTCGAGGGCTTCCAGTTTCGCCGTCGCGTTGGCAACCAACGCGTCCATCTCAGCACTCATGCCTGCGCCTCGCTGGCGCTCGCCTCCGGCATGACTGCTGTGGCAGCTGTGTCCATGATTCGCTCGCTTCGCTCACTCATGGCCTGCGCCTCGCTGGCGCTCGCCTCCGGCATGACTGCTGTGGCAGCTGTGTCCATGATTCGCTCGCTTCGCTCACTCATGGCCTGCGCCTCGCT
>NZ_JBFANH010000011.1:245142-250487 GCF_040674755.1 Nocardia sp. NPDC049737
CTGGCGCTCGCCTCCGGCATGACTGCTGTGGCAGCTGTGTCCATGATTCGCTCGCTCAAACCTGCCTCATCCAGCTCGTCGGTCCCGTGTCCGCGTCATCGATCCGGTCCAGTTCGTCCACCGCGGCCTGGCGTGTCGGCAGGCCGAGCTTGTCCAGGATGTCGGCGGGCATACCCGCCTCGGCGAGCAGTTCGCGGCGGCGGGCTCGGGCGGCAACGGTGGAACGTTTGGTCAGTCGCAGGATCTCGTCGGCCAGAGTCTGTGCGCCGTAACGGTATTCGCTGCGCTCGAACTTGATCTCGATCGGCATGCCCTGATCGGTGGCACGGACCGAGATGGTGCCCGATCGGTTGGTGCTCGCCGCCACCGTGACGTTGGGTATCGGTGGGGTCTGGGGCTGGGACATTATTCGTTCGCTCCGCTCATTTATGAGGTCGGCCGGTAGAAGCCATGAAAGTTCATGCCCATGTTGTCGGTTCGAACCGAGCTGATCTGGACCGGATTACCGGCCTCGACGAACTGCCCGTTGCCGATCACCATCGCGACGTGGCCATCCCACACTGCCAGATCGCCCGGCATCAGATCGCCCGGTGACACCTGCATATGGCCATTGCCCTGTTCCTGGGCCAGTCGGGGCAGATCGACACCGGCCTCGCCGTAGGCGTACTTGGTGAGACCGCTGCAGTCCAGTCCGGAGCCGGGTGTATTGCCACCCCACACATAGGGCGTGCCGACCGCGCCGATGGCCGCCTTGACCGCCGTGGCCGCCTTCTCGTTCGGGGCTTCCACGACACTGCCGTCGGGCAGGGCGATCTTTACGCCTTTGCCGGAGGCCGACGACTGCCCGGTCCCGGTCGCGGTGCTCATACTCGGTTTGGAACTCGACGCCGTGCTCGCGGTCGTGGTGCTGGCTTTGCTCGCGGTGCTCATCAGGCTGCTGAGCATGCCGCCCGCGCCGCTCGCGACACTGCTCACGGTCGATGACAATTGCGAGGCGCCCTGGGTGGCGGTGCCGACCGTGCTGGCGACATTGGACAGCGACGGCGTCGACGGCGCGGGAGTCAGCTCGTTCATCGACGCGGTCTGGGTATCGAGTTCGTTGCGTACCCGGCCGACCACATTCAGCCCCTGACCGATGTGGTCGATCGCGGAGCCGACGAGCACCGTCAGCCCCTCCGGTGTGGCCAGCGCAGGACCGAGACTGGTGGCCTGGCTCACGAAGGACTGGACGATCCCGTTCAGTTCCTTCTGGCCCGTTTCGACCTGGGCGGCAGCCTGATTCACGACAGTGGCCATATCGTTGCCGCGGTCGGAAATGGTGGCGGCCGAGGTCTGCACCCGCAGCGCCTTCGCGGTGACGGCATCAGCCGCCGCACCGTCCCATGCGTTATTCACCTGGTTGATGCTGTTGCGGCCGACCGCGTGCACCTGGTCGACGGCGGTCGAGGTGGAGGTCAGTGCGTCGGCGGGTCCGCCGGTGGGCAGGACGCCGGTGCCGAAGCTGGAGAGCAGATCGAGCAGTGGCTGAACCAGGGCGCTGACATCGATCACGGCGTCATCCGTCCAGGCCGGTGGCATTCAGCCCGGCGGCATTGTTCAGGTCGGTCTCCTCGAGGACGACGGCCGAAGATGTTGCCGTACCGCCCATACTCGCGAGCACTGCCGACAACTGACCGATCGAAGCAACGTGCCCGGCATGTGCCGCGGCGTAGGCGGCCATGAAATCGCCGCCGATCAAGCCCATGATCGGGCCGAGGAGAGTGGGATCGGCGGCCGCGGCGCTCACTCCCGCGGTGGCGAGATCGCCGGACATGGCCGCGGCGGTCGCGCCGTAGGCGGTGATGCCCTCGGTGTCGGCCGACATCTTTCGCATAGTGCTTCCCCCATCTGTTCGTTCCCAGGCAGAGTACGTCATCCACCTAGTTCGACGCGCTGCCTTGCCGATCGGTTCCAGCCGTTCGAAAAAAATTCGGGTGGAGGTTCGCCGCCGAACTCGTTTTCGACCTTATCGTTCCCTCATGCGCACGCACACCGTGGACCATCCGCTCGCCGCCGCCCTGCTGACCACGATGCGCGATGTGGGAACGGCCAATCCGGCCTTCCGCGCGGCATTGCGCGATCTCACCGGAATCCTCATCTACGAGGCGCTGCGCGACGCGCCGGTGGTCCACTTCCCGCTCACCACACCGGTATCCGACACCGAGGGAACGCGATTGGCGCAGCCGCCGCTGTTGGTTCCGGTGCTGCGCGCCGGGCTCGGCATGGTCGAAGCGGCCGCCGAACTCATTCCGGACGCCAGGGTCGGCTTCGTCGGTATCGCCCGCGACGAAACCACCCATCAGCCAGTGCCGTACATGGAATCGCTGCCCGCCGACTTGTCCGAGATGCCGGTCTTCGTGCTCGACCCGATGCTGGCCACGGGCGGTTCGATGCGCCACACCCTGCAACTGCTCGCCGCTCGCGGCGCCACCGACATCACCGCGGTCTGTGTGGTAGCGGCACCCGAAGGCATTGCCGCCCTTGGTGATTCGGGACTCCCCGTGCGCCTGATCACCGCAGTCGTCGACTCGGGCCTCAACTCCGACGCCTACATCGTCCCCGGCCTAGGCGACGCCGGTGACCGCCAATTCGGCCCCCGCTAACCCCACCGAAACCGCCGCCATCGAGCCGAGCCAAATGGCGGCTCACCCCATCGAGGGTAGTCGAATGGTTGCTCAAAAACCCACCCACAACCACCAATTGACTACCCTCGACAACGAGTTAGCTGGAAGGTGAGCCGGGTGTGGCACGCGATGGGACCAGCACGGCAACGGCGAGCCATCCGGGGGCGGCAAACCTCGAGAAGTCGGTGCCGGACGACAGGACCGAGTGGCCAACAGAGTCCGGCAGCAGGCCAAGCCGCCCCGTCGGCTATCGCGCGAGTCGCCCGCAGTATTCCCGCAACTCGGCAAGCCGTCGCTCAGCCGAGGTTCGCGCGGGCGCGAGTACGTCCCGGCTGGCGACCGGCTCGACCACTTCCAAATAGCACTTGAGTTTCGGTTCCGTGCCGGACGGCCGGACCACGATCCTAGAGCTGGCACCCTCGAAAATCAGTGCGTCGGTGCGCATTCGGCCGCGCACCTGGAGCAGATCGGTGTATTCGACCGGCTCGCCCGCGATTTCGTCGGGCGGGGCGATGCGCAGCCGGTTCACGAGGTCCGCGGCCGCTGCCGGGTCGGGTAGGCGCAGCGACACCTGGTCGGTGGCGTGCAGGCCGAATTCGACCGCGTAGTCGTCGAGTTCGTCGACGAGAGTGCGGGCCGCGGCCTTCAGACGGGCGACGAGATCGGCGGCCAGCACCGCCGCGGAGATGCCGTCCTTGTCGCGGACCGCGACGGGGTCCACGCAGTGGCCGATGGCCTCTTCGTAGGCGTAGACCAGACCATCGCCCGCGCGGGCCAGCCATTTGAAACCGGTCAACGTTTCCGCGTACCGCGCGCCACGGGCGGCCGCGAGTTTCGAGAGCAGTCGCGACGACACGATGGTGGTCGCCACCAGTGCATCCGGCGGCGCGGTCCGCAGCACGTAATCGCCGAGCAGCACACCGGTTTCGTCGCCGCGCAACATGCGCCAGCCACCGTCGCCGTCCGGGTCGTGATTCTCGGGTATGGCGATGGCGCAGCGATCGGCGTCCGGGTCGAGCGCGATGGCGAGATCCGCGCCGATCCGGGTGGCGGTGGCGAGCAAAAGGTCGGTGGCGCCGGGCTCTTCCGGATTCGGGAAGGCGACGGTGGGAAAGTCGGCATCGGGCGCGAATTGCGCACCGACCACGTGCACATGCTTGAACCCCGCCGCGGTGAGGGCAGCCACCGCCGTATCGCCGCCGACCCCGTGCAGCGGCGTCAACGCGATCCGGACATCGGAGCGCTCACCGGGACCGCCGATCAACTCGGGCAGCCGGGCCACCCGATCGATATAGCGGCGCACCACATCATCTGCGGCCGGTGTGACGGGCGTGCGGGCGATCGGGCCGGTGACGGCCTCGATGCAGCGCTCGATCTCGGTGTCGGCCGGTGCGATCAGTTGCGAACCGCCGTCCAGATACACCTTGTAGCCGTTGTCGGTCGCCGGATTGTGCGATGCGGTGATCTGCACTCCCGCAACGGCTCCCAGCTCACGCACCGCGTAGGCGACGACCGGGGTAGGCAGCGGCCGCGGCAGCAGCGTCACCGGAAAGCCCGCGGCAGCAAGGATTTCCGCGGTCACGATGGCGAATTCGCCGGAGCCGTGCCTGGCATCGCGCCCCACGACCACCGCGCCGCCGCCGAGACAGCGACCGCGCAACCAGTCCACGAGTCCGGCGGTCGCCCGGCTCACCGTGTCCAGGTTCATGCCGTCGGGCCCGTCTCGCAGCGGCCCACGGAGCCCGGCGGTACCGAAGCGCAGCATCTAGAGCCGTTCCAGTACGCCGCGCAGCAGTTTGCCGAGACGCGGTGCGGCCGCACGTCCTTCGGCGAGTACCTCGGCGTGCGAGAGATGCGCACCCGTGACGCCCGCGGCGAGGTTGGTGACCAGCGAAATACCGAGCACTCGGGCCCCGAGCGAACGGGCCGCGATCACCTCGAGCACCGTCGACATGCCCACCAGGTCCGCGCCGATAGTGCGCAGCATCCGGATCTCGGCCGGCGTCTCGTACTGCGGTCCGGTCAGGCCCGCGTACACGCCCTCGGTCAGACTCGGGTCGATTTCCCTCGCCAGCGCACGCAATTCAGGATCCCACGCATCCACGAGATCGACGAAGGTCGCACCCGCCAGCGGCGTGCGGCCGGTGAGATTGAGATGGTCGCTGATCAGCACCGGCTCGCCGACGCGCAGTCCGTCCCGGATCCCGCCCGCCGCATTGGTGAGCACCACGGTCTCCACGCCCGCCGCAATCGCCGCGCTCACCGGATGCACGACATCGCCCGGCTGATAGCCCTCGTACAGATGCTGACGCCCCATCAGCAGCAGCACAGGCGTGTTATCGACGGCAACCGAATGCACAATCCCGACATGCCCTTGCGCGCTTGGCGTCCCGAACCCGGGCAGTTCCGGCATCGGCACCGACGCCGACGGCGTCCCGATCTCCGCGGCCGCCTCCTGCCAGCCCGATCCCAGCACCACCGCAACCCGGTGCCGCTCCACTCCCGTACGTTCGGCGATCGCCCTCGCGGCCTGTTCGGCAAGCATGCCGTCACCGTATCTGATTTGCCGCGCCTGCGGCTGGGTCTAATTGCCGCGCCTGCGGCGCGGCGTGTTCGCGGCCCCCTGGTGTCTCGCGTCCGAGCCGTCGAGACTGGCGACTTCGTCGCATGCGCTTCGACGGC